>CALGJW010000449.1 GCA_937930025.1 uncultured Saprospiraceae bacterium
GGATGTTTAAACGTGGGTTCATGAGACTGGCTCAAAATGTTCAGCATGATCTTAGAATCAAAGTTTACGATCATTTGCAACATAGAGAACTTTCCTATTTTGAAAATCAGCGAGTGGGAAATCTAATGGCTATACTGAACAACGATATCAATCAATTGGAACGTTTTTTAAACGATAGCTTCAATGCACTGTTGCAAATGGTTATTCTAGTATTATTTGCAGGAACTAGTTTATGTCTTGTTAATTTACCCATGGGAATCTTGGCAATGATTCCAATTCCATTTATCATTTGGGGGTCTATCTTTTATCAAAAAAAAGTAGCTCCACATTACAAAATGGTTCGAGAAAAAGTTGGTGCCTTGAGCAGCAGATTAGAAAATAATATTTCAGGGATTCAGGTTATCAAAAGTTTTACCGCAGAAGAATTTGAATTAGATCGCGTCGAAAAAACTTCAGCAGCATATAAAGAAGCCAATTATAAAGCAATCCAATGGAATGCAATCTATGTTCCTATTATCAGGATGGTCATTGCCGTAGGATTTATTGGAACACTTGGTTTAGGAGCCTGGTGGTTGAATCAAGGCATTGGTGGTTTGACGCTGGGAGCCTTAGCCTTCTTTGCGATGATGACCCAAAGGTTATTGTGGCCAGTAACCAGACTAGGTCATATTTTTAACGAATATGAAAGAGCAAGATCTTCGGCCCGTAGAGTTTTTAATTTGCTGGATAGTGACAATAAGCTTGTTGACGGGAATATAACAGCGGTCGATCATTCAAAAGGATCACTAGAACTACAGGATGTTGTATTTTCCTACGATGAAAAAAATCCTTTACTGCATGGGGTTTCTTTGAATATTCCTTCGGGCTCTTATTTGGGAATAGTAGGAATTACAGGCGCGGGAAAAACGACACTAATAAAGTTATTGATGCGATTTTATGATGCCACATCGGGAAAAATTATCGTGAATGGGAATGAAATTAAATCATATAAGAAATCTGCGCTACGAGAACATTTTTCTTTTGTCAGTCAGGATGTTTATTTATTCCATGGCACCATCAAAGAAAACATAGCCTATGGAATGAAGTTGGATACTATGGAACAGATAATTGCTGCTTCAAAAAAAGCCTCCCTCCATGATTTTATTTCAAACTTACCTAATGGCTATGATTCCTTAATTGGGGAACGAGGTATAAAATTATCGGGTGGTCAACGACAGCGACTAAGCCTTGCTCGTGCGTTATTAAAGGACGCTCCGTTTTTAATTTTAGATGAAGCAACTTCTTCCGTGGACACGGAAACGGAAAAGACAATTCAAAAGAATCTGAATGAAATGATGTCTACTAAAACGCTCATCGTAATTGCCCATCGGTTATCGACAATCAGAAATGCAGACAATATTGTAGTGATAGGAAATGGAAAAATTCTAGAACAAGGAAGTCATGATGCGCTTCTTGGAAAGAAAGGGTATTATCAAAAATTAGTAGAAAAGTCTTAAGGGCATCTCACTAAATATATTTTATTGAATTGCGCTCTTTTACGATATCCTTAAGTTCCTTGATCATCGTATATTCATGAGGTAGTACTTTTTTAAAGCATTCTTTAACTGCAACAAAAGCACCATTTTCTAATTCTGGAATTCGTTGTTTGATTTCATCCTTAACTATTCGCACATCTTGCTTAATCATCGCTCGAATAGAAGGTATTTCATGCCAATCGCCTTCAATAGCTATAGTATTTGTTTCGAGACCATTATTATCTGCCACGGCATCCAATTCGATCATTTTTTGATCCCGGGCGATTTCCTCTGGACTTATGTCCCCTATCGTTCCTTGTGGAAAAGACCATGATTCTTTTCCCTCATTAATCATGAAAACCTCTAATCCTCTTTGATTTACTCTATAAATTACTAATCTGACTTGGTCCAGCACCTTCATAAGTCGTAATTAAGTTCAAAAATCCAATTGCAGACCAAATAAACAGGTCGCCTTAAAAATGGTTTAATACTCTCGCTCGTCAAAAATAGAAAATTCCACTAGAATCTTCTATTTGACTAAAGCTATAGTTTATAGACCTTCTTTTTCTTTTTAGGCTTTCCTTTAGACCCTGGTTCCAGTCCGTCCGGTCGAATTCCATTTTGCTCAAGTTCTCTTATTAGATCTTCCATCCCTTCAAAATAACTAGGATCTAGTTCTTCAAATGATCTAAACATCTGATCCAGTTGATTTTGAAAGTCTGGGCCAAATAGTTCATCGGTATTTCCAAATCCTTGAATCCCCATACTATCCACCCCCATTCCTGGGAATAAAAAAGAAAATCCTTGGATCATTGAATCTATGGGAAAGTCTCTAAAATCACTTAAATCATTGAAATTCAAGGAATCTGAAAAGAAAAAGGAAGATTGATCTTCAAGATTTCCGAGATTTTCGAGCATCTGGCTCATTTTTTCCTGAATCAACTGCAATTCTTGACTCAATTCATCCGCCGGATCTTGTTGTGAAAACAGGGAAAGTGGCAATAATGCCAAGCAAAAAATACTATTGAATACCAACTTTTTCATTTACAAAAATTTTATTGACTGCTAAATCTGAAAATTGACTAATTCTTTTATCAATAGATGTTTTCTGTTCGATTGTCAGGATTTTATAATCTTTGGCTTTGATCTTTTCTATTTCAGCGAGCACTGCATCCTTTCCTCGCTGATAACCTGTCGTATTACTAACAATATCTTGAACCAAAAAGTTACATTCATCAGAAATAAATCCTTCGAAGAAGAGATTATTTTCTTCATGGAGTTTTTCTATTTGATCTAGAAATTTGCTGTGCAAGCCCGATCCAAGTTTTGAAACTCCTCCGAATTGGGAAGTCATTTCAAACCATTCTCTGAACGAGAGCAATAAGCTAAAATTGCCATGGATTTCCTTCAAAAAGCGAAAAGCAGCATCGTCGTCTTTTTCAGGTGTTTGCTTCGCTTTTTCAATAAATTGGTTAATGTTTATTAAAAAAGTCATCGTTTCATGCTCTGGTCCAGTGGTAATGCTGTATCCAGGGAATGCTGCCTTTACCCAGAGCAAATCTATATCTCCAGAAATTTCAGCCGTTCTGCATCGTCTGTCAAATGCCTGGGAAGCATCAGAGCCAATTGCCATTCCAGCTTCATATACATCCTTTAAGTCCTGTGCATTCTGAATCTGATCGAAGCTATTACGATAGGTAGTAAGCCGAGTCGCGGTTTTTCCAAAGAAACGCTTACATCTAGCTTCAAAAAGTCTATCGGCAAGCTTAGAAGTATTTGGCTGAAGATCAATAGCTCCAGCATAAAGCCATCCCATGATTTTTTCATCCACCTTAACCTCTATCCAAGGTTCATCATATGAAAATCCACGTAATGAGACAGTTTGTTTTAAATCAGTCACATTGCCAGTGGGAGTTACTACGGATCGCTCTGGAAGTCGCATAACCTCCTTTCCGTCCGACCCAGGTTTTTCCCTTAAGCGCAGGTTATCCACAGATGTTACCATTTCTGCTAATTCAGGGACCTTATCAACTAGGACCGTCCTATCCTTAGTTTCTTGGGGTGAATTCTCCGAATCGACTGTTGAAGAATCATCAGTGGTAGCAGCGTTACAAGCAATAAGTAAGCAGGCCAGAATGAGAATGTTATTACATTTCATGGTGCAAAGATATAAAATGAAAAATTCTGGATATTCTGCCGAAGATTGGATGGATAAAACTGAAATAAGTTAGGAATTATTGTCTTGCTGTCTATTCATTAGAAAATTATTGCCATTAATTTCTACAGCTGTTTGATCAGACATTTGCTTTTTTCCTGGTACTTAATAATAGAAATAAAAAGGCTGTCGGAAAATTTCTGACTTTTGTCTTTTTAAAAGGATAGAGAAAAATAAAGGTCATACATTTATAAAAAGAAAATTATGGCCAATAGACTAAAGACAACCGGATTTGCTCGATTTTTTATTTTTTTACTCATCGCTGCTCCGGTGATCTATTCAGGTGTTGCACTATTTAATGGGGAGAATCCTATCGATTCAGCTAAGCGTGATCTAGGAATTTCTACTACAACTAATAATGATTCAGCGGAACGTACTGCTGGAGCTGATAAGCTCGAAGCAAGTATGGATGACCTAAAACGAGAGGTAAGAGATCTCGAATCAGATATAAAATCTTTGAAAAAAGAATTAGCAGCTTGCCAAGCTTCACAAAGAAATTAAAGTTTATTACGTATTAACATTTCTTGTCATCCAAATCGTTTTTTCCCTTATAAAAAAAGACGTTCTTTATGGCTTCAAAAAAAACTGACTCATGAAGAGAATATTAATAAATGATGGCATTCATCCTGATGGTCAAAAAGCACTAGAGGATGCAGGTTTTGAGGTTGTTACAGAAAAGATCCCACAAGAAGATTTAATGACTGGCCTTAAGGCCTTCGATGCAATTGCTGTGCGATCAGCAACTAAGGTGCGTACTGATCTAATCGATCAATGCCCAAACCTGAAAGTGATTGCTCGTGGTGGAGTTGGCCTCGATAACATCGATGTGGATCATGCTAAGTCTAAAGGGATTGCTGTGATTAATACCCCAGCTGCTTCTTCGCAGGCTGTAGCCGAACTAGTTTTCGCTCATCTTTTTTCCCTTGCAAGATTTGTTTATGATTCTAATCGTAAAATGCCTGCAGAAGGAAACACCAATTTTAAAGGACTAAAAAAGAATTATTCTAAGGGGGTTCAGTTGCGTGGCAAAACTATGGGAATCATTGGCATGGGAAGAATTGGCCAAGAGACCGCTAGAATTGCCCTAGGTGTTGGAATGAAAGTTATTGCAGTTGACCCTTTTGTAGAGCAAGTGAGCTTAAATATTGAGATCAATGGAGCAGCAGATACTGAAGTGAGTTTTCCAACGACCAGTATGGAAGAGATGCTTTCTTCCGCTGATGTAATTTCCTTGCACATTCCATTCTTAGGTAAGCCTGCAATAGGCGCTGACGAATTTTCAAAAATGAAAAAAGGAGTCATTTTGGTAAATGCTTCAAGAGGTGGAACTGTTGATGAAGTTGCCCTTTTGGCTGCACTAGAAAATGGAACTGTTTCGGCAGCAGGATTAGACGTTTTCGAAAACGAACCGAACCCTCGAGTCGAATTGCTAACGCATCCAAAAATTTCTTTGACTCCTCATATTGGAGCCTCAACGATGCAAGCACAGCGCAACATTGGGTTAGAATTAGCCGAGAAGATCACAGCTGCTTTAAGTTAGTAGAAGAATTCATACGAAATATCGAAATGGCCCGTTCATAACTTTTGAACCGGGCCATTTTTATTTACCTTCATTTTTATGCAAGTATCCGCAAATCAAATCGCACAACTGCTTCAGGCAACCATTAAAGGCGACCCTGAAATTTTGGTCAACCGTCCTTCCCAAATTGAAGAGGGAGGAAAAGGAACGATCACTTTTTTAGGCAATCCTAAATACGAGGAACATCTTTATACCACCACTGCCTCCGTTGTGATTTTGCAAGAAGACTTTGTACCCAAACAAGACATCCAAGCCACTCAGCTTTTAGTACCTGATGTTTATCAAGCCTTAGGAATTTTGTTAGGACATTTTGGAAAAAACAAGGGGGCTCCTCAAGGGATTTCTGAAATGGCATTTGTCAATTCATCATTGGACAACGAGATTCATGTCGGAGCATATGCGGTAATTGGAAAAAATGTTTCTATTGCAGAAGGATCCATTATTTACCCACAAGTATATATCGGAGACCATGTAATCATCGGCACTAATTGTATTGTTTATCCTGGGGTTAAAATATACGCAGGGACTCAAATTGGAAGTAATTGTGTCATTCATTCCAATGCAGTAATTGGCAGCGATGGATTTGGATTTGCACCTCAAGAAGATGGCAGCTACAGAAAGATAGAACAAGTCGGAAATGTAATTATAGAAGACAATGTAGAAATCGGCGCAAATACGGTTATTGATAGAGCCTCCATCGGTAGCACGCGCATAAAAAAGGGGGCAAAGTTGGATAACTTGATACAAATCGCTCATAATGTAGAAATCGGTTCGAACACTGTGATAGCAGCTCAAGCCGGCATAGCGGGCAGTACCAAGATAGGCACCGCCTGTAGAATTGGTGGTCAAGCTGGCTTTGTAGGTCATATAGAGGTCGCTGACGGCACTATGGTTCAAGCTCAATCTGGCATCGCTGCTGCCGTTAAGTCTCCAAATACAGCGTTTTATGGCAGTCCAGCCATAGGATATAGGGATTATTTGAAGTCTTATGCCCTTTTTAAGAATCTCCCTACCCTTCAAAATAAGATCCGAGCTTTGGAGGCAAAAGTTAAGGAACTAGAGAGCAAGTAATTTTCCTTAAATTTGCGCAGTTTTTCCAGAGTATATGAAACAACATACGATAAAATCTTCCTTTACCATTGCTGGCGTTGGCTTACACACCGGTAAACAAGTAGAATTGACCTTTTTGCCAGCGGCCATTAATCATGGCTTCAAGTTTAAAAGGGTGGACCTGGAAGAGCAACCTATAATTCCTGCAATAGTTAACAATGTTGTTACCACTAATCGAGGAACAACAATCAAATTAGGAGATGCCCAAGTTTCAACCATTGAACATGTGTTATCAGCCCTAGTAGGCATGCAGGTCGATAATATCCTCCTCGAAATTAATGGTCCAGAGGTTCCCATCCTGGATGGAAGTGCCTTAGGCTTTATCAAAGGAATCAAAAAAGCCGGATTAGAAGAACAGAAAGCAGATCGCCAATATTTAGAAATCGATAAAAACATTTCTTATCGCGACGAATTGACCGGAAGCGAATTGGTGGCAATTCCCGCAGAGGAGTTTGAGATTACGACGATGATCGATTTCAATTCTCCTACTCTTGGTCATCAATATGCGGCATTAAAAAAATTAAAAGATTATGCCAAGGAAATTTCTCCCTGTCGAACATTTGTGTTTACGCATGAACTAGAAGCATTGCTTAACGAAAACCTAATTAAAGGAGGAGACTTAAGTAATGCCATAGTGATCGCTGATCGAAAAATGGGAAAACAAGAATTGGCAATCTTAGCAAAGCGACTAGGGAAAAAAGAGGTGGTCGTTGAAAAAACCGGTGTATTAAATACGGTAGACCTCAAATTCGAAAACGAACCTGCCAGACATAAACTCCTGGATGTAATGGGAGATCTAGCATTGGTAGGTGCACCTATTCGAGGAAAAATTATGGCTAC
The DNA here is from genome assembly GCA_937930025.1 of uncultured Saprospiraceae bacterium. Classification (GTDB taxonomy): domain Bacteria; phylum Bacteroidota; class Bacteroidia; order Chitinophagales; family Saprospiraceae; genus JABDJM01. The sequence continues at coordinate 7,259 of CALGJW010000449.1, forward strand.
CAAACCTGGTCATACTTCCAATGTTGAATTTGCAAAATTACTCCGTAAGAAATTTCAAGAACAGAAAAAACTCAAAGGACGTCCTAAGTACGATCCTGCGAAAGAACCAATATATGACATCATCGGGATTCATGGGTTTCTCCCCCACCGTTTTCCATTTTTACTAGTAGACAAAATAATTGAACTAACAGACACCTATGTTGTTGGAATCAAGGCTATTGGATTCAATGAATTTTATTTTCAAGGGCATTTTCCTAACAATCCGATCTTTCCAGGCGTTCTACAACTAGAAGCTATGGCTCAGACCGGTGGGATCTTAGCGCTATCGACAGTTCCCGATCCTCAAAATTGGGACACTTATTTTTTGAAAATTGAAAACGCAAAGTTTAAACGAAAAGTGGTACCGGGAGATTCGCTTATCATGAAATTAGAATTATTGTCACCGATTCGTAGAGGGATTGTCCATATGCAAGCGACGGCTTATGTGGGGAATGCTATTGTTTCGGAAGGTGAACTAACAGCACAAATCGTACGAAGAACAAAAGACAGTGGCTAAATTTCAAGACATACACCCTAATGCAAAAATTGGAAACAATGTAAAAATTGGCTCCTTTGTAACTATCGAAGAAGATGTAGTTATCGGAGATAATTGTATCATTCATTCTAATGCTTCAATCCTTGATGGAACTAGACTCGGCGAAAAATGTCAAATTTTTCCCGGAGCTATAGTTGGTTCTATTCCGCAGGATTTAAAATACAATGGAGAAGATTCTGTTTTAACTATTGGCAACAATGTAATTATCAGAGAATATTGCACCATCAATCGTGGAACTGAAGCAAACTACTCTACTGAAATCATGGACAACTGTTTGATTATGGCCTATTGCCATATCGCCCACGATTGTATTATTCGCGAAAATTGTATCCTCTCGAATTCTGTAACCTTAGCAGGACACATTGAGATCGGACCTAAAACAGTGATGGGTGGATTGACCGCAGTGCATCAATTCGTCAGAATCGGAGATCATGTCATGGTGGGAGGAGGATCATTGGTGCGAAAAGATGTTCCACCTTATGTGAAAGCAGCTCGGGAGCCATTGGCTTACGCAGGCGTGAATTCCATCGGTTTAAGAAGACGTGGTTTTTCAACGGATCAAATCGATAACATTCGAGATATCTATCGCATCCTTTACATTAAAGGTAATAACACTTCTCAGGCCCTATTGGAAATCAAATCAAATTTTGGTGATACACCTGAGAAAACCAATATCCTTTCTTTTATTCAAAACGCAGATCGAGGAATAATCCGTGGTCTTAGAACTTAATCCAATCTGATATGCGGATTGAATTAAACAATGTCAGTAAGCGCTTTGGATACGACTGGATATTTCGCAATATCAACCTCTCTCTTTCCAGCGGAAATATTTATGGATTAAAAGGACCCAATGGATCTGGTAAATCCACCTTGATGCAAATCTTTTCTGGACACCTCTCCCCTTCCGATGGAAAAATCGAATTTTTCAACAACGATCAGCTAATTAATATTTCTTCTGTTTACAAGGAAGTTAGTTTTGCTGGCCCGTACATCGATCTTATTCATCAATATACGCTTACGGAAATTTTAGACTTTCATTTTAAGTTCAAGAAAAGTTTAGTTGCGAATAAAGAAGAGATGATTCAGCTGATTGGATTGCAAAAAGCAAAGGACAAGCAGTTGGTTTTTTATTCAAGTGGGATGCGTCAAAGGGTTAAGCTAGCCTTGGCACTTTTCTCCGATACTAAAATACTTTTATTGGATGAGCCAAGCACGAATCTAGATGCGGAAGGAATTCTATGGTATCAAAATATGTTAGAAAGATTTGCTGTAAATAGACTAACGATGGTAGCTTCGAATGAGACCCGAGATTATAAACAGGCCACCGAGCTTTTTGATATTATGGATTATAAGCAGGTTGAAAAAAAGAAATTACCTTAATCAAGTTTTTCTTTAACCTCGGTCAGCAGAGACTTAACATTAAGCAATAGATCAATCGCCTTTTGTTTTTTAATTAAATCATCCTTCTTGGAGTCTATTTCTTTTTTTGCACCATCTAAGGTAAATCCGCGTTCTTTAACCAAGCGAAAGATAATTTGAAATTGCTCCAAATTTTGCTTGGTAAATCTTCTATCTCCTTTGCTGTTTTTATGCGGCTTTAGCAGCTCAAATTCTGACTCCCAAAATCGGATAAGCGATTTAGAAACATTGAACATCTTGGCGACTTCGCCAATGGAATAATATAACTTAGTATTTTCTTCCTCTCGTAAGGCCATAAGCTTTTTGGCTTTCTTTGATCCCAAATTAACGGAAATAGTTGACTTAGGGAAATGAAAGAGGTAAAATAGGCTAATGACTACTGATTCAGCACTTTTTGAATAATTTCATTAGCCATTTTTGGGTTAACCTTGCCTTTCTGGGCTTTCATTAATTCCCCCATAAAGAAACCAAGGAGTTTCTTTTTTCCGGCTCGAAAAGCTGCTGCTTCCTTGGGATTTGCATTCACTATTTCCTGAACAGCCGCCTCTAAATTTCCAACATCGCTGTCTTGAATCAAATCCATAGACTTTGCAATTTCCATAGGATCGGCCCCACTATTTTTTATCCAAACCGGAAATACTTTTTGATAAGCAATAGAAGTAGAAACTTTTTCCGCATTGATCATTTTTAAAAAGTCTTCCATCCTACTAGGGTTCAACTTCAAACTTTCAGGTTGATCATTAATCGTCTTAGCAAAAGGAATAATTTGGTTGACTAAGAATTGTGCCAGTTGCTTTGGAACAGAGGAGTTGGAGAAAAGCACATCGGCCCAATCAGCCCTAGATTTACTTTGCAACAACACAGCACTATCTCCTTCCGAAATTTTATACGCTGCTAACCATCTTTGAGAAATACTTCCGGGCAACTCAGGTAGATTCTTTTTGATGGATTCAACTTCCGCTTGACTAATGACCACTGGGGGCAAATCTGGATCGGGAAAGTATCGATAATCATGGGCCTCTTCTTTATCTCTAAGTGGAGTTGTAACACCGGTGACCGGATCAAAATTCAAAGTTTGTTGACTCACTTTTTTCCCTTCCTTCAACAAACTTTCTTGACGAGAAAACTCATAAGCAATTGCCTGCTTGGCAAATCTCATGGAGTTCAAATTTTTTATCTCGCAGCGATTGCCATAGGCTTCTTGTCCTATTGGACGCAACGAAAGATTCACATCGCATCTCAATGACCCCTCTTCCATATTACCATCAGAGACATCCAGCCATCGAACCAGCGCTCTAAGTTCCTCCAAAAAATATTCCACCTCTTCGGCAGTTCTAAAATCCGGTTCTGTAACTATTTCTAATAAGGGCACTCCTGCCCTATTCAGATCCACCATGGAATATTCATCCGAAAGATCATGGATTAACTTTCCAGCATCTTCCTCCATATGAATATGATGGATTCTAATTTTCCTATCTGCTATTTGAAATTCACCTCCTACGATGATCGGTGTTTGATCTTGAGTAATTTGATACCCTTTTGGTAGGTCGGGATAAAAATAATTTTTGCGATCGTAGTTGGATGTAGTATTTATCTTCCCTTTCAAAGCCAATCCCAATCTTACCGCCTTGCTCAACTGTGCTTGATTCAATCTTGGAAGGGTTCCTGGGTGAGCAAGCGAAATGGGTGAGATAAAAGTATTTGGATCCGCTCCGAATCGATTTTCGTCCCCACAGAATGACTTGCTCTTTGTATTTAATTGACAATGCACTTCAAGTCCGATTACCATTTCAAATTCCGACTGCATATTATTGCTTAGATTGAATATAGAAAGAATTCAAAGGTACTTTCATTTTTTGGTTGGCGCTAGGAATTAGTGCACAGCTTCCTTTTGGAAAGAAAGTTTTGTTTATGTCCAATTGTATTAAAAATAATTTAATCAAAAGACTGATTACCAGTAGCAGCCATATCCACAAGCTCTTGGTATTCGCTTGGACTCAATCCATCCATACAATAGTGAATAGGATTCACTTTTTTTCCTTTATGGATCACTTCATAATGCAAATGGGGCGCAGTAGAGGTACCGGTGCTTCCAACGGCTCCGATGACTTGACCTCGTTTAACTTTTTCACCATTTTTAACATCAATCTTGCTCATATGTGCATATCTAGTCAGATAGCCGAAACCATGATCAATAACGATAGACAACCCGTAACCACTTTTACGCTTTTCAATTTTTGAAACTCTTCCATCGCCCGTGGCTATGATAGGTGTACCAGAAGGACAAGTGAAATCTATTCCAGTATGCATTTTTCTTCTTTTAAAAATAGGATGAATTCTCCATCCGAAGCCAGACATGGAACGAATATTTCTTTTCATTTTATCAGACCGTATCGGCTTAATTGCCGGAACAGAAGCCAACATTACTTCTTTATCAGAAGCTAAATTCTGAACCTGATCTAAAGACTGAGATTGAATCGCCAATTGGTTTTTCAACTTATCTACTTTTTGCTGAGTAGCAATCAAAAGGTCTCCAGTATTCTTAAAGTTCGTTAAGTTGCTATATCTATCATGCCCTCCTACTCCAGCATTCCAAACATCTTTATCGATAGGATCCATTCCAAAAAGCATTCGATGAACACTGGCATCTCTTTCTTGGATATTTTCTAACACTTTGGACATCATACCCAATTGGTTACCCAAGGCAGCATAGTGATATTCCATTTGCTCAATTTCACGCTTTTGAGCCTGTTCTTTTGGAGATGGAAAGAAATTATTGGCAATTGATATGATGATGATCGAGGTCAGCGCTACAGCAATGGAGAATCCAAGTACCCTGATCAGCTTAACCCGCAAAGGTGTTACCGCTTTCTCATACTGCAAGGTCTGCGTATTATAAACAAACTTCTCTTTTCTCATTTAACCCTTTATTCGTTAGTCAAAAAGTCATACTTTTGCAGCCATCTTTTCGACCGTTTCCCTGTGTTGAATTTGCGCTGGCAAATGTAAGGTTAAACGACCGCTATTCAAAGGATTAGCATTGAAAAATAACTGACAGGTATAACAGATCCTCATTCGTAAAAATGAAGGATCAAATAACTTATGGGTAACTAAGTGTGCTATTGGGAATTAAGGCGATTGGGTATTAAAAAGTAATCAAATAGAACTTCATCAAATTAGGTATGAAATCATCAGCAATTAGACAGGCCTTTTTAGACTTTTTTGAAAAAAAAGGACATCAAATCGTTCCTTCCGCTCCGCTTGTCAATAAGGGCGATCCATCTCTGATGTTCACCAACGCTGGGATGAATCAGTTTAAGGACTACTTCTTAGGAAACAAAACCCCTGCAAACCAACGTGCTGCAGATACTCAAAAATGTCTGAGAGTCTCTGGAAAACATAATGATTTGGAGGAAGTCGGATTAGACTCTTACCACCATACCATGTTTGAGATGCTTGGGAACTGGTCCTTCGGTGACTACTTCAAAAAAGAGGCCATTTCTTGGGCTTGGGAGCTTTTGACCGAAGTATATGGCTTAGAAAAGGATAGATTGTATATCTCTGTATTTGAGGGAGATAAGTCTGAAGGGCTTGAACCGGATGAAGAAGCGAAGAAAATCTGGCTAGAATTTGTGCCCGAAGAGCGCATCTTATACTTCGATAAAAAGGATAATTTCTGGGAAATGGGCGAAACCGGCCCTTGTGGTCCTTGCTCAGAAATTCATATCGACTTGAGATCAGATGAAGAGAGAGCTAAAAAACCTGGGGCAGATTTGGTAAATATGGATGACCCTTTGGTGATCGAAATCTGGAACCTAGTATTCATCGAATTCAATCGTAAAGCAGATAAATCTTTAGAAAACCTTCCGGCCAAGCATATTGATACTGGAATGGGATTCGAACGACTCTGCATGGCGATTCAGAAAAAACAGTCGAACTACGATACTGATCTTTTCACCCCATTTATTAAGGAGATTGAAAAAAAATCAGGCAAAAAATATACTTTTCAATATCCCAAATCTATCCACGAGACACAACATAGTGATCAAATGAGTATTGACATCGCCATGCGTGTGGTAATTGATCATTTGAGAGCAGTGGCTTTTACTGTGGCAGATGGACAACTTCCCTCGAACACAGGAGCTGGCTATGTCATACGAAGAATTCTGAGAAGAGCAGTAAGATATTATTATAGCTTTTTAGACATCAACGAACCCCTACTCTATAGTCTCGTTCCATTATTGGCGGAAAATTTTGGAGCAGTTTTTCCTGAGATAAAAGCGCAGCAAGACAGCGTTGCCAAAATTATAGAAGGCGAAGAAAAATCTTTTTTAAGAACATTAGAAGTTGGTATTTCAAGATTCGAATCTCTGAAAGCAACCAATGGCGTTATTTCCGGAGCAGATGCTTTTGAGTTATTCGACACTTTTGGATTCCCAATTGACTTGACTCGTCTTTTAGCCAGTGAAAAAAAATGGTCAGTTGATGAACCTGGTTTTGAAAAATCATTAGCTGCTCAAAAAGCACGTGGCCGTGCTGACGCACAAAGGTCAGTTGGAGATTGGACCGAGGTCAATGAAGGCGAAGTTAATTTCGTAGGCTATGACCACATGCAAATTGACAAGGCAAAAGTTTTAAAATACCGAACAGTTGAACTAAAAGGTAAACCACAATTTCAAATCGTATTAGATCAAACTCCTTTTTATGCAGAAAGTGGTGGGCAACGTGGCGATCGTGGTTATCTAGAAGCGGGCGGTACTAAATATTTTGTTCTTGATAGTCAAAAAGAAAATGATCTAATCATTCATATCGTTGATAAATTTCCGGAAGACTTGACGCAAACTTTCATAACAGCAGTCGATGAAAAAAGAAGACAAGCTACTTCCCAAAACCATAGCGCAGCGCATTTAATGCATGCAGGTCTTCATGCTATCCTTGGAGAACATGCAGTGCAGAAAGGACAAGATGTAGATTACAAAAGATTGAGATTTGATTTTTCTCATTTTGAAAAAGTGACTAAAGAACAATTGGTTGCCTTGGAAAAATTAGTCAATGCAAAGATACGGGCTAACATCGCTTTGGAAGAAGTTCGTGAGATGCCAATTGCAGAAGCAAAAGAAAGCGGAGCGTTGATGTTGTTTGGGGAAAAATATGGGGAGACTGTGCGGGTAATCACTTTCGATGGAGATTTCTCCAAGGAGCTTTGTGGAGGAACCCACGTAAAAGCCACGGGTGAAATCGGGCAATTTAAAATACTTTCGGAATCCAGTGTGGCTTCTGGGATCAGAAGAATTGAAGCGGTGACTGCTGAAGTGGCAGAGACTTATGTTTTAAATGAATTGACAGAATTAGAACAAGTCAATGCACTGCTCAAAAATCCTAAGCAAACCACCAAACAATTAGAAGCTCTTCTTGAGGAAAATAAATCACTGAAAAAGCAAATTGATGTATTGCAAAATGCTCAAGCTAGTGCTTTAAAAGCAGAACTTAAAAACAAGTTTGAAGATAAATCTGGCGTAAATTTCCTAGCAGTTCGAGTGCCTATTACTGATTCCAAAGCACTAAAATCTTTGGCTTATCAACTTGAAAAGGAAACGGGGAATGCCTTGATTATTTTTGGCGCGGAAGTAAATGGTAAGCCGCAATTAATGATTACGGTGAGTGAGTCTTTGACAAAAGAAAAGGAGTTGCACGCTGGAAATATCGTTAAGGAGTTGGCTAAGGAGATTAAAGGCGGTGGCGGTGGCCAGGCATTTTTTGCGACGGCTGGAGGTACTGATGCTAGTGGGTTGGATCGGGCGATAGCGCGGGCTGGGGAGTTGGTTTAAGGAAAAGGTTTAGAGGTTGAAGGGTCGATAGGTTTAGAAGTTAAAAGGTTTAGGGGTTTAGGTCGAATTACTAGGTGCGGGGCGCTAGCCACTGATCATCCAAAGGGTTGAATGCGACAGCATTGTGAAGATGGATCTATCATCAAGATAAAATAACATTAAAGCAAGGAACTAATTTTATTCCCCTATCATTGTTCAAAATGAGTAAACATATGTTATCACCCGATGATTTAGTAAAAGAAGTCGCGAAAGAATTGGAGCAAGGAAATCTATGCTATGTTGAAAAAAGTAGCCGATCTATTGTTCAGATAACACCGGACTCGAAAAATACTCCTGAAACGAAAGCACAGATTGCAAAGTTGGAAGAGCATATCGAACGATATATCAAGATCGCTCCAATGACAACTGCTGAACTTATTTTTGTAATGAAAGATTTTTTGCTCGAAGTAACTGATCAAGAAATCAAAAAAGAACTCACCAACGGGTTGAATCGTAAAAATCCCACTCGTAATTTTTTGCAAATAACGGCCTCGAGAATTGATATCAATCAGCATTGGACTTTGTTCAAAAAGGAGCAATATGAAACTCATGTCGAAAAACATATCATTACTGACTACAATTATTAATCTCCCCAAATTACGCCTTCAGTACTTTAATTTGCCCATTCAATACATTTTGTTATTTCGACAAAGAAATAATGGACAATACTTCTTATTTTCATTGCTGTTCTATTAAGCTATTGTCAAACACCAAACCATCACTGATTATGAAAACCAACTTATCAAAAGTCAAACTACTTTTTGGGCTTACCCTACTTTCAGTTTTATTGCTTTCATGGTCAGGAAATCCTCCTGATGGCCGTACAGGCGCCCCAGGAGATGGCCTTTGCTCAGATTGCCATGGAAGTGGAAATCCAAATGGTTTTGACGGTGGTATAACTATTCAAAATTTTCCAAGCACTATTGTGGGTGGTCAAACTTACCCGTTGGTCGCCTTGGTAAGTAATCCAAATGGACTTGCTGACCTTGCCGGTTTTCAAGCAGTAGTGCTTGACAACTCTAATAACAATATTGGTGACATAACAGTGTCAGGAAGTAACCCATCTACTACCACCACGTCCAATGGACGGGAATATGTGGAGCATAATCCGGCAACTACTTTCCCTGGTTCAAATACTGTGACCTGGAATTTTGATTGGACGGCGCCAACTTCACCCAATGGAGAACTAATTACTATTTATGCTGCCGCAAACATCGCAAATGGAAATGGTTCTACAAGTGGAGATTGGATCCAAACCACCTCTGCTCAAGGAACTTTAATGGCTACTAACCCATTGATGATCAGTATTGTTTCTTTTCAAGATGTAGATTGCTTTGGGAATAGTACTGGGCAAGCGGAAGCATTGGCCAGCGGTGGTTCACCAAATTACATGTATAGTTGGTCCACTGGTGATACGGGAGCTTCTGTAACAACGCTCCCTGCGGGTACACATACCGTATCAGTAACTGATGCAAATTTTGACGTCGCTACTACTACTGTTACAATTGGAACCCCTACTCTATTTACAGTGAGTACTGTAAATGTTACCGATATTGATTGTGCTAATCCTATCAGCTCAGTTACTTTGTTAGCCAATGGTGGAATTCCTAATTATGATTACAATTGGCCCTCGGGTAATAGTGGACCGACGGAAATGGGTCTGGCCGCCGGCACCTACGAAGCAACAGTTTTGGATGGAAATGGCTGTACAGCGACCACAATTTTCAACATATTGGAAAAT
>CALGJW010000450.1 GCA_937930025.1 uncultured Saprospiraceae bacterium
GACAAATAAGAATATTAACTTCAATCAACCTGGAGATGAGATGGTCGAATTTGACATTGAAGTGAACGAAGGAGTTGGAATGGCCAAGTTTATTATAAAAGCGAATAGTGGCCAGGAAAATGCTAGCCAGGAAATTGAAATTGAAATTCGGAATCCAAACCCAATTGTTACCGATGTATATAAAGAGACGCTTTCTCCAAATGGAGAATGGTCACAGTCGATTCAAAGTGTCGGTGTTGAAGGGACTAATAATGCCTATCTGGAAGTTTCTATGATTCCTCCATTGGATATGGGTAAACGGTTGGACTATTTAATCCGATATCCACATGGATGTTTAGAACAAACAACTTCTAAATCTTTTCCACAATTATACGTTGGTGACTTGATTGAATTAGAGGAAGATTTAAAAACAAAAATTCCGGAACATATTGAAGCAGCTTTAGAGAAGTTGAAAAATTTCCAAAATGCAGAAGGTTATTTCAGCTATTGGCCCGGAGAAAGTTATGTCAATGATTGGTCGAATACTTATGCCGGACATTTTTTATTGGAGGCTCAAGCAATGGGCTATAAGTTACCGGTTAATATGTTAGAGAATTGGAAAACGTATCAAAAACAAACGGCGAAATCCTGGTCACCAAATGATGGGGGAGACCACACTCAGGCTTACCGTTTGTATACATTGGCGTTAGCCAAAATTCCAGAATGGTCGGCAATGAATAGAATGCGGGAAACTAAAAATACTTCTCGGTCTGCACAATGGAGATTGGCAACAGCTTTTGCAATCGCTGGAAAACAAGAAGTGGCTAAAGAAATGATAGTCAACTTAAATACGACTATTAGTCCATATCGTGAATTAGGTCATACCTATGGTTCTCATATTAGAGATGAGGCTATGTTGTTGGAAACTTACCTTGCCATGGGAGAACAAACTAAAGCGGCAGAATCTGCTAAGAAAGTTGCAACATATCTTGGGAAAGAAGATTGGTATAGCACTCAAACGGTAGCTTATTGTCTTATGGCTTTAGGTAAGTACGCAAAAAAAGGACTCGATGGTTCTTTTGCTATAGATTACCAAATTGGAGATCGATCCGTGCAAAGTAAAACCTGTACAAAGCCGGTAATGCAAATCCCAGTTCCTATAGATCAATTAACGTCCTTGGATGTGCAACTTTTTAATAAATCTGAAGCGGTCGTTTTTGGTCGACTCATTGTTTCAGGGCAGCCTTTGATTGGAGATCAATCCAGCTCGGCCTCCGGCCTCGATATGCAAGTTACTTACATGGATGTTAATGGCTTGAAGATCGACGCCCTTAATATTCCTCAGGGAACAGATTTTATTGCTGAAGTCTCCATCACGCATACTGGAGATTATTATGAATATGAAGAAATGGCATTAAGCCAAATATTTCCATCGGGTTGGGAAATTCACAATAGCCGAATGTCTGCAGTGAATAATCTCGAATCTACCATACCAGAATACCAGGATATTCGTGATGATAGAATGTTGACCTATTTTGATATAGAAGAGAAGGAAACTCATGTCTATAGAGTCCTGTTAAATGCAGCCTATCCGGGAAAATATTATTTGCCAACGGTAAGTTGTGAAGCGATGTATGATGTGAATATTCATGCTAGACAACCAGGACAATGGGTGGAAGTAAGTTCCTTTAAGGATGATGAAATGTAGTGAATAGACTTGTTGCTAAATAGATTTTTCATAGGTAAATTTTTTATTTAGAAACAAGTATAATGATGAATAGTGCGTGGAATTGGCGTGATTATTTATAATACAAAAAACATAAATGGAAAGAAAAGGAAAAGATAAATATGGAATTGTAATCTTAAATACGTCGAAAATAGACGTAGATTTATGAATTAGAAATACTAACCAAAAGATCGAAATAGTTGATTAAGCAATTATTTCGATCTTAATTCATAACAACACATTTATTCAAAACGACATCCATCAACATTCCGGTACAGATACCTCTCATTTTGATTTTATCTCCAACTTTCTTATTGACTTGTTCACCTTCTTTTAGCGTACACAAAACTCCGGAAATGGCTTCCTGACTTCTTAAAAGAATAACGGTAGCTCCTTTTTGATCTTTTGAAATTTCGGCAATTCTTCCGGCTACTTCAATAATGCGATCCATATATTTCTGGTCACCGGCAGTTTGGTTTTGATCATACTCATTAAAAAGTGCATTAGCTTTGACGGTAAAATCAGCAGTAGAACTGGCTAGATTTTTATCCGGCATATAATATAAATACAAAGAAGACAATGCGCCAATTAATAGAAAAACACCAATAGTAATTAGGAGGTACTTGAATATTTTATTCATGATCGTTTTTGGTTATAATACATGTAAGCTTCAATGTGAATATCTCTTGAAATACCAAGCGTATTCGTATCAATGTTCATTACAGAAGGCAATTTTTCCCGCATAATGGTATTCACTTTGGTAACATTTTTTTCTTCTATTTTAATATTAAATATCGAACTACCACCAACGGTTCCATCGTCGTTGACGATTAATTGTCCTTTAGCAGAAGTAATCCTTTTTTC
>CALGJW010000451.1 GCA_937930025.1 uncultured Saprospiraceae bacterium
GCTCTTAGCTTATTTAAAAGTATATAAAATGCCAGTTAAAAAGTATAATCCAATTACACCAGGTACTCGTTTTAGAGTGGGAAATGACTATGCCGCCATTACAACTCGTAAACCTGAGAAGAGTTTGACTGCACCTTTAAAGAGAAGTGGAGGTCGTAACCATTCTGGTAAGATGACTATGCGTCAATTAGGTGGTGGCCACAAACGCCGTTACAGAATAATTGACTTTAAGAGAGATAAGGATGGGATTATTGGAAAGATCAAAACAATCGAATACGATCCGAACAGAACAGCATTCATAGCACTTGTTGTATATGCTGACGGTGAAAAAAGATATATCCTAGCTCCTGATGGTTTGAAAGTCGGTGATGAAATTATGAGTGGAGAAACAGCTTCCCCATTAGTAGGACATACCATGTTTCTTTCTGCTATCCCTTCAGGATCTTCTATTCATGCAATTGAAATGCAACCTGGAAAAGGAGCTGCATTAGCAAGATCAGCTGGTACTTATGGTACTTTGAAAGGACGTGAAGGAAAATATGCAATCATTGGATTACCTTCTGGTGAAGTGCGTAGAATTCTTATCACTTGTAGAGCTACCATCGGAATTACTTCCAACCCAGATCACGGTCTAACCGTACTTGGAAAGGCTGGACGTAAACGTTGGTTGGGTAAAAGACCAAGAGTAAGAGGGGTTGCAATGAATCCTGTCGATCACCCGATGGGTGGTGGTGAAGGAAAAGCTTCTGGAGGACATCCAAGATCAAGGACTGGTATCATGGCGAAAGGTCAGAAAACTAGAAATGTCAAGAAGCATTCAACGAAACTGATCATTTCCAAAAGGAAAACTAAAAATAAATAATAACTAATTAAGCTGCAATCATATGGCTCGTTCAATTAAAAAAGGACCTTACGTATTTCACAAGCTAGTCGGAAAGTTAGCGAAGTCAAAGGAAAGTAAAAAGAAGTCTGTTATCAGAACTTGGTCTCGATCTTCAATGATAATTCCTGACATGGTAGGTGAAACAATAGCTGTTCATAATGGTAAAACATTTGTGCCGGTGTTTGTAACAGAAAACATGGTTGGTCACAAATTAGGAGAGTTTTCTCCAACGCGTAACTTTAAAGGTCACGCAGGAAATAGAAAGAAATAATACTAAACTTCTAAATCAATATATATAATGGAAGCATTAGCTAAGTTAAAGAATTGCCCAATGTCCGCACGCAAAATGCGGTTGGTAGTTGATCTAATCAGAGGGAAAAAAGTGGATGAAGCTTTAAATGTCTTAAGGTACACTAAGAAAGAGGCAGCAGTTTGGTTAGAAAAAATTCTCTTGTCTGCAATCGCAAATTGGGAGTACAAGAATGGAATGAACGTTAGTGCAGATGATTATGACCTTTACATAAAGGAAGCATTTTCTGATGAAGCTGCTACCCTTAAAAGATTCCGTCCAGCACCTCACGGTAGGGCGCATAGGATTCGTAAGCGTTCTAATCATGTTACTCTAATCGTTGCCAATAAAATTCCTTTAAGTAGTGAATACAATAACGGTGATGAGGCAATTGAAGAAGCTGAGGTAGTCGAAGTATCTCAAGATTAAATTAAATTTTAACCAATTTTATACCAATATAATGGGTCAAAAAACAAATCCAATAGGTAACCGCTTAGGAATAATAAGGGGTTGGGATTCCAACTGGTTTGGAGGAAAAGATTTCGGAAGAAAGGTTGTAGAAGATGAAAAAATCCGAATTTACCTCCGTGCCAGAGTCCAGAAAGGTGGAATCGCTCGTATCGTAATTGAAAGAACACTTAAAAGAATAACCATCACCATCCATACTTCTCGTCCGGGAATTATTATTGGTAAAGGTGGCCAGGAAGTAGATCGAATCCGTGAGGAATTGAAAAAACTTACTAGCCAAGATGTTCAAATTAATATCATCGAGATTCGTAAGCCTGAATTGGACGCCTATATTGTTGCTGAATCTGTAGCAAAGCAAATTGAAGCACGGATCAATTACCGTCGTGCCATCAAAATGTCTATCCAGTCTACGATGAGGGTTGGCGCTCAAGGAATCAAAGTACGGATCTCTGGTCGTCTAAACGGTGCTGAAATGGCACGTTCTGAAGAGTATAAGCAAGGAAGAACGCCTTTACATACTTTCAGAGCTGATATTGACTATGCTTTGGTTGAGGCATTGACTGTCTACGGAAAGATTGGTATCAAAGTTTGGATTTGTAAAGGAGAGGTTCTAGGGAAGAGAGATTTGTCACCAAATGTTGGTGTAAATGACAAGGACAGCAAAGGTGGTGGAAATAGAAGACGCGGCGGTGGCGGCGATAGAAGAAAATTCAACAAACGTTAGAATAAGATAAAAAATTGGCGTACTTTTGCACAGCTTTTTCAGAAGCTGGCTAAATATAGCTATCTATACCATAATATTAAATAGTTTTTACAATGTTACAGCCTAAAAGGACTAAATATCGTAAACAGCAGAAAGGAAGAAACCGCGGGTTGGCTCATAGAGGCAGTACAGTTTCCTTCGGAAGCTTTGGTTTAAAATCTCTTGATGCTGGCCGTCTGACTAGTCGCCAGATTGAAGCTGCTCGTATCGCAATGACTAGATACATGAAGAGGGAAGGAAAGGTGTGGATCAGGATTTTTCCAGACAAACCGATCACTTCTAAGCCTGCAGAGGTAAGAATGGGTAAGGGTAAAGGAGCCTTGGATCACTATGTTGCTGTCATCAGACCAGGTAGAATTATGTTTGAAATGGATGGTGTTTCCTTCGAGGTTGCTAAAGAAGCCTTGAGACTTGCTGCTCAAAAATTGCCTGTACAAACCAAAATTGTTGTTCGTCGCGATTTCGTCGGATAAAATAATTTTTAATTGAATAATAGCTGCAGTTTAGCAGCTCGGATAAAATATAATAAAATGGCATCCAAGAAGTTTCTTGAACTACAGGATTACTCTACAGAAGAATTACTTAATGAAATTAAGGAAACTGAAGTTCAATATCAAAAGTCAAAATTTGACCATGCAATTAAAGGTTTAGACAACCCCATTTTGCTAAGAGAAATCCGTCGTGATATTTCACGCTTGAAAACGGAAGCCCGCAGAAGAGAACTTTCAGAAATGACTCCTGAACAATTGGAAGGTCGTTCTAGAATTAGAAGACGAAGAAGAAAAGGGTAATATCGGTAAACTTTTATAATTAATATTCCAGTGGAAAGAAATTTAAGAAAAACAAGAATAGGGGTTGTATCCAGTAACAAAATGGATAAATCAATTACCATTCAGGTTGAACGTAAACTTCGTCACCCTATTTACGGTAAATTCGTAAAGAAAACTAAGAAATTAATGGCTCATGATGAGAAAAATGAATGCAATATCGGGGATACCGTACGCATCATGGAAATGAGGCCTTTAAGTAAGAACAAACGTTGGCGTTTAGTCGAAGTAGTCGAAAAGGCTAAGTAAACGCTTCATTTTATATTTAATTGTTATACAAGATTAACTGTTAGTCATGATACAGCAAGAATCCAGATTAAAAGTAGCTGATAATAGTGGTGCCAAAGAAGTTCTTTGCATCAGGGTATTGGGAGGGTCTAAACGACGCTACGCCTCCATTGGTGACCAAATCGTTGTCACCGTTAAAGAAGCCAACCCTGGTGGTATCAAAAAAGGGACAGTATCTAAAGCCGTAATTGTTAGAACCAAAAAGGAAATCCGCCGCAAAGATGGCAGTTATATCCGCTTTGATGACAACGCTGTGGTTTTACTTAACCCTTCTGACGAACCAAGAGGAACACGTATCTTCGGCCCTGTTGCAAGAGAATTGCGTGATAAAGATTATATGAGAATTATTTCATTAGCTCCTGAGGTACTTTAATTCCTCGCGTTTAAATTTTATATCATGGCTAAGAAAGTCGCTAAGAAACTAGTTATTCCTAAAATGAAAATAAAGAAAGGTGATCGCGTTAAAGTGATCGCTGGTTCTAATAAAGGAAAAGAAGGTGAAGTCCTACAGGTTTTCCCTGTTAAGAGTAGAGTCATTATTGACGGTGTCAACATCGTTAAAAGACACGAAAAACCTTCTCAAAACAACCCTGGCGGGATTAAAGAAAAGGCTGCGCCTATTCATGCTTCCAATGTAATGTTGATCGATCCTAAAAGTGGTGGAACGACTCGTGTAGGGAGAAAAGTAGAGAATGGCAAAATTGTTCGTTATTCTAAAAAATCCGGAGAAATTATTAACTGATGAGTTATCAACCAAATCTTAAGAAGAAATACAAAGAGGAAGTCGTTTCAAAATTAATGGAACAGTTCCAATACAAGTCAATCATGCAAGTTCCTAAGTTGCAGAAAATTTGTCTAAACCAAGGGGTTGGACAAGCTACTCAGGATAAAAAACTCGCAGACAATGCACTCAACGAAATGACCCTTATTGCTGGTCAAAAAGCCGTGCCTTGTAAAGCTAGAAAATCTGTCTCTAACTTTAAACTGAGAGAAGATATGGTGATTGGCGCTAGGGTTACTTTACGTAACGAAATGATGTACGAATTTTTGGAAAGGTTAATTTCTGTAGCCTTACCCCGTGTACGAGATTTCCGTGGTATCAATGACAAGAGCTTTGACGGAAGAGGAAATTATTCAATGGGTGTTACGGAACACATTATCTTCCCTGAAATTGACTTGGATAAAGTATCTAAGATCACAGGTATGGATATCACCTTCGTTACATCTGCAAATACTGACACCGAAGCTTTGGCTTTGTTGAAGGAATTGGGATTACCTTTCAAAAATCAAAATAAAGAGCAAGAAGAGCTTGCTTAAACATATATCATTATGGCAAAGAAATCAATTATTGCACGGGAACATAAAAGAGAAAAATTAGTCGCTAAGTTTGCCGAAAAAAGGGCAAAGTTAAAAGCTGAAGGTAACTGGGAAGAATTAGATAAACTTCCTCGTAACTCCTCTAAAGTTAGATTGAAAAATCGTTGTAAATTATCTGGAAGACCAAAAGGTTATATGAGAATGTTTGGTATTTCCCGTGTTGCATTTAGGAAAATGGCCTTAGAAGGCAAAATCCCCGGTGTAACGAAAGCAAGTTGGTAATCATATTTACATATTTGTAAAAATCTTAAAATGGCACTTACAGATCCTATAGCAGACTATTTAACTAGAATCAGAAATGCCCAGCAAGCTGGACATAAGATTGTAGAGATACCTTCTTCCAAAATGAAGAAAAGTATTACTGAAATTCTTTACGACCAAGGTTTTATCTTGAAGTATATGTTCGATGATGAAGCTGGAAAACAAGGCGTTATTAAAATTGCCTTGAAGTACGATCCTTATACCAAAACTCCTGTCATTAGGAAATTAGGAAGGATCTCTAAACCAGGTCTTAGACAGTTTGTAAAGTCTACTGAATTACCTAGAATTATCAATAATTTAGGTATTGCAATTGTTTCAACTTCTAAAGGTATGATGACGAATAAACGCGCTCAAGCTGAGAACGTTGGTGGAGAAGTTGTTTGTTACGTTTATTAATTATTAAAAATTATTGACTATGTCAAGGATAGGAAAAGCTCCAATACCCATTCCAGCTGGTGTTACGGTCACAATAAGTGATGGTAAAGTAGTTACCGTAAAAGGTCCTAAAGGGGAATTAAAACAAAAAATTGACCCGGATTTAACCTTGGAAGTTGAAGGTGCTGAAGCTGTAGTCAAAAGACCTACTGACCAAAAAAGACATCGTGCAGTCCATGGACTTTACCGTTCATTGATCCACAATATGGTCATCGGGGTTTCTGATGGTTTTACCAAAGAAATGGAATTAGTAGGGGTCGGTTACCGTGCTGCTAATACCGGACAATTACTAGAATTAACACTAGGTTATTCTCACCCTGTTATGTTTGCTATCCCTGATGAAGTAAAGGTAGAGGCTGTAATGGAAAAAGGAAAAAATCCACGTGTTATACTTCAAAGTATCGATAAACAATTAATCGGACAAATTGCTGCCAAGATCCGAGCATTTAGAAAACCAGAACCATACAAAGGAAAAGGTATCCGTTTTGTAGGTGAGGAAATTAGAAGAAAAGCAGGTAAGACTGCTGCTAAATAAAATTTTTGAGATGATTTCAAAAAGCAAAAGTAGAAAAAGAATTCGCTTGCGTATTCGTAAAAGAATCGTGGGGACCCAAGGTCGTCCTAGATTATCTGTTTTTAGATCTAATAAGTCCATTTACTGCCAATTAATTGATGATACTAATGGTAAAACCCTAGCTGCTGCTTCTTCTAACGAAGTTACTTCTGGTGGAACCAAAACAGATCAATCTAAGCAAGTTGGTAAAATGATTGCTGAAAGAGCTAAATCTGCAAACATCTCTGGTGTCGTTTTCGACAGAGGAGGTTATTTATACCATGGCCGTGTAAAAGCACTCGCTGAAGGTGCACGCGAAGCTGGTCTTGACTTTTAAAATATTCTTAAAGCACATATAATGGCAAAAAGAAACGATAAAAAAGATAATAGAAGGGGAAAACCCGCTGATTCTGAACTTAAAGAAAAGTTGGTCAACCTCAACCGTGTTGCTAAAGTAACCAAAGGGGGTAGAACTTTTAGCTTTGCTGCCATTGTTGTGGTTGGTGACGGTAAAGGTATGGTTGGACATGGTCTAGGTAAAGCCCGTGATGTTTCTGAATCTATTGCTAAAGCAGTAGATGATGCAAAGAAGAACCTCATTAAAGTGCCTATCTACAAAGGAACCATCCCTCACGAACAGTTGGGAAAATATGGTGCTGGTAAGGTTTTTATCAAACCTGCAGCTGATGGTACAGGAGTAATTGCCGGTGGTGCAATGAGAGCGGTACTTGAAATTTGTGGAGTACAAAATGTACTCGCTAAGTCTCAAGGATCTTCTAACCCTCATAACGTGGTTAAAGCAACAGTTGATGCTTTATCTAAATTGAGAAGTCCAATGGATATGGCAAAAGCCAGAAACATTTCTATGGATAAATTATTTAACGGATAAATATTTATTTGCAATGAGCAAAGTAAAAATAACCCAAGTAAGAAGTGTCATCGACCGTCCTAAAAGACAGAAGGGGACTATCGAAGCACTTGGACTGAGAAAAATGAATCAAACAGTTGAACACGAAGCTACGCCTCAGATATTAGGCATGATACACAAAGTGGCCCATTTAGTAAAAGTGGAACATTTATAGTCATTATAGCGTTACAACTATTTTAAGATATCCTTTAAAGGAAATATAAATCATGGATTTAAGTAACTTAACGCCTGCAAAAGGCTCCATAAAAAAGAGAAAACGAATAGCAAGAGGACAAGGTTCCGGTCATGGTGGTACTTCCACACGTGGTCATAAAGGACAAAAATCCCGTTCTGGTTATAGTCGCAAGAGAAACTTTGAAGGTGGTCAAATGCCACTTCAAATGCGTCTACCTAAGAGAGGATTCAAAAACCCTAATCGTGTACCTTACACTGGTATCAACTTGGAAAGACTTCAAGCTATTGCTGACAAATACAACCTTACGACCATTGATATCGACGCGCTAATTGCCAATGGTATTGTTCGTAAAGGAGATCTAGTAAAGATTTTAGGAGGGGGAGAAATATCTGCTAAATTGTCTATTTCAGCACACGGTTGTTCTGAAACGGCTAAACAGAAAATTGAAGCCCAAGGTGGCAGTATCAATCTTGTATAATTAAAGAATCCGATGAAAAAGTTTATTACTACTTTACAGAACATTTGGAAAATTAAAGAACTTCGTGAGCGTATTTTATTTACACTCGCGATGTTGTTGGTTTATCGTATAGGTTCTTTTATCATCTTACCTGGTGTTATCCCGTCAAGACTGGAAAATACTTCCCAAGGTGCAACTGACCTCTTAGGTTTAATTAACGTCTTTACTGGTGGTGCATTTAACAATGCTGCTATTTTTGCACTTGGAATTATGCCCTATATTACCGCATCAATCATCATTCAGTTGATGGGTTTTGCCGTCCCTTACTTTCAACGTTTACAACAAAGGGAAGGGGAATCAGGACGTAAGAAAATTAGCCAGATTACCCGTTTATTGACCGTTGCAATTACGCTCGTTCAAGGTGGTGGTTATCTGACTTATCTCCATACACAAGGAGCTGTTGATACGAGCTTGTCACCCACTATATTCTGGGCTGCGAATATCATTATCCTTTCTACAGGAACAGTCTTTGCCATGTGGTTGGGTGAAAAAATTACCGATAAAGGAATTGGAAATGGTATATCATTATTGATCACCATTGGTATTATTGCTTCCTTACCGGGAGCTTTTATTGCTGAGCTTTCTTTACAATTACAAAATAACGTTATCCTTTTTGTACTTGAATTGGCTATTCTTTTCTTTGTTGTTATGGTTACCGTGCTTATTGTACAAGGTGTCCGAAGGATCCCCATTCAATTTGCTAAAAGGATGGTTGGCCGTGGTGCCAATCAAATGCCTGCAACTGGTAATAGGGATTATATCCCATTAAAAGTAAATGCATCTGGTGTGATGCCGATCATCTTTGCTCAAGCATTAATGTTCTTGCCTGCTACTGCAGCGCAATTCTTTACAGATCCAGCTAATATTGCTGGAAACTGGCTCTTGTCTGCAATGAATGATTTTACATCATTACCTTATAATATCATATACTTTCTATTGATCGTTCTATTTACTTATGTCTATACAGCCTTGTTGGTTAATCCAACACAATACGCTGAGTACCTAAAACGTCAAAATGCATTCATTCCCGGTATCAAACCAGGTAAGAAAACAGCTGACTTTATCGATGCTGTTACAAC
>CALGJW010000452.1 GCA_937930025.1 uncultured Saprospiraceae bacterium
ATTTCTGAAATGTTGGTGATTGGGTTTCTAGGGTAGAGTTGATTATCCTTCGGGAAATTTTCGAATCGAGTCTGTGCACAGACTGATGTTAGGCTAAAAAAGCCGGCAATCAATAGACTGCAAAGTAGCGTGTTTTTATAATGGGCGTTCATGGCGAAGAAATAAATATCACAAAGGACTAATAATGAACACAGTATAAGGAATTCTATTCATTTTTCTGAGTAGAAATTGCTTTAAATGTTAGTCTTTTAATCCCTTTGTCTTGAGAAGTCAAAAATGTCAATTGTGCCTAGATCACACATATGAAAGCAATCCTATGTGTTTTACATTCATTTTGAGCAAAAAAGCTAAAGAATGCCGTTCAAAAAGTATTAATTAATAACTCCGGATAATATTCCATCAATTATGCTTACCAAGCCGGCTAAAAACAAGGCCCACCAAAAATTTTTGATTTCTACATCGTCGATGAAATAATCCGCAATGGTGATCAGGATGGCATCCAAGATCCATTTAAAGATTCCTAGAGACAGAATCCCAAGGGAAAACACCTTTAAAAGCGGACCAAGGAAAACGTTCAATAAACAAACCCCAATGACTAATAATATGGCTGGCCAAAATCCACGAATTTTAACCCCGGAGAGAAATTTTGCAGCGATATAGAAAGCGCCAGCGTTAACAAGCAAAGAAACGATTGTACTCATATCATCAATATAATTCCACTTTTGTTTATTCCAATAACTATTTCGACAAAACTCAGTTGATATGCTATGATTGATTGAAAACTTGGCGTTTATAAAACAAATCGCACTACTTTTAGCTTATTATAGTATTAACCGCAATCATGAATCAAACATTTCTCATATCTGGAATGACCTGTCAAGCTTGTGTTCATTCTGTGAAGTCCGGATTAGAATCTGAACCGGGTATTAAAGAAGCAAAAATTGATTTAGAAAGAGGGATAGCCGAAGTAGAAATGGACACACAAATTCCACTTGAAACCTTGCAGCTGTTAATAGGACATTATAAAATTTCACCTCTAACAGAAAATGAAAATCCCGAAGAAGAAATTCCCGAGGCTTCACTGACCACTTACCGACCCTTAATTCTAATTTTGCTGTTCATTACTGGTATTACGTTACTGGCGCAGTTTCCTTTTGATTCCTTTTCATTCATGGATTGGATGCGTCATTTTATGGCCGGATTTTTCTTAGTTTTTTCTTTTTTCAAATTAATCAATATTCAAGGGTTTGCGAAGAGCTACAGCATGTATGATATTATTGCTGGCAGGTGGAAAGCCTGGGGCTACATCTACCCATACGTTGAATTGACGTTAGGAATTCTTTATTTGACAAATCTGTTTCCTTTCTATACCAACTTAGCAACAGTGGTGATCCTTGGCGTAAGTAGCATTGGAGTGATCAAATCTAATCTGAACAAAAGAAAAATAAAGTGTGCTTGCTTGGGCGATGTATTTAATCTTCCCATGACAACCGTGACCATAATTGAAGATTTGCTAATGGTGGGAATGGCTTTAGTAATGCTGGCTATTTAGTTTCTAAAACTTGAAGCCAAGCGTTAGCGTCCAAAGGTTAGAATTGTTTGATGCCATATCTAAATATTCAGAAAGATTTCCTTCGTAGTTCGCATTGACGGTCATAAATAATACATCTACTCCAACGCCTACATTCCATCCTAATAAAAATCCCTTTTGCTGAACCACGGAGGCAAAACTGGGTAATACCGCTTCATCCTCCCCAAATCCTAGAGACATGGTTGGTCCTGCCTGCACATACAGGTTAAAGATTTTTTCTCCCCCGAGTATGGAATATGCCAGATTAAGTGGAATTTTTATCCATTTCATTTTCGCGGTTCCTAAACCAACTTGGGTGGTGGAATCCACATCCACCGCTAATAAATTTACCTGAGCGAACTGTAGTCCTGTAATTCCAAAAAGTTTACTGTCTGTTCCAATACGGGCATTTACACCAGCAGTAAATCCAACTTTGCCATTGAATTCTACTTGATCAACGCTAAAGCTATTGACCACTGAATTAATTCCGAAATGAGGATTAATATCAAATTGCGCGATACTGATTTGAGAAAACAGCAATAGGAAGATTAATAGCTGGAGGTATTTCATGCATTCAAAATTAAGGAATATTGATTATAGATGCTATAGTGCTCAAAAGGTTGCGTGCAATCTATTACCTTGCGAAAGATTTATTATCCAATATGAAGCAGCCTAAATCTGCCCTGGCGTTTTTGCTAGTGTTTTTTTACTTGTTCGTTTTTGCTTTTCTTCCTCGCGTGTCGTGGTTTGGAGACATGGACTATTGGTTCCGCTGGATGGGGCTTATACACGAGCACGGATTGGGAGCCATCTACAATCATCCGGTTGAATATCATCCAGTTTTCATGTCCATGCTAGCAGTCTTTGAATGGATTCATGGAGATATGTCTGAGTTGAAGTCCAATTTGGAATACATCAAGTTATTTCCTCTCTTATTTGATTTTGCTGGAGCCCTATTGATTTTTGGATTAGTAAAAATAAAATGGGAAAACCTTTTCCTTCCATTTTTTGCTTTGTTTAATGTTGGGTACATGTACAACACGGTGCTCTGGGGGCAGGTGGATGCCATTCATACATTCTTTGCAGCCTTATCTGTGGTATGTATGCTTAAGGGTAGAGTTACTTGGGGATTGATCGCTTTGGTTTTGGCGTTAAATACAAAGTTGCAGGGGATCATTTTTGTTCCAGTGGTAGGCATCCTTTTCTTGTTTCAAGTTATTCAGTATCCTAAAAAATTGGTTGGGCTAG
>CALGJW010000453.1 GCA_937930025.1 uncultured Saprospiraceae bacterium
AACCAATTTCCAGTATCCACAGAATGGATGTTAATTTATATAATCTAGAGGGGAAATTAGTGCATAGTTCTGAAAAGGATATTTTCGAGAAAGGTATAATAAGTCCGATCATGCCCTCCTTGGCTTATCGCGCTTTGACTAATTCTAATCTTTCAGAGTTTTTCATGGAAAATGAAAGAGTTGGACAGCTTCCTTTTAAGGCCTCCTACGTCCCATTGAAAAACAATGGTGCAATTTTAGGGTACTTGGGACTACCCTACTATGATAAGCAGCGAGAATTGAATTCCAAGGTTCCCAGTTTTATGTCTACATTGATTAACGCTTATGTGTTTCTTTTGATGTTGGCCACAGGCGTTGCATTTCGGGTAGCTAAATCTATTACTCAACCTTTGGTTCAACTGGGTGACACTCTAAAGGATGTAAGATTAGATGGAACTAATAAACCTTTGGAATGGCATAGTCGCGATGAATTAGGTGCGTTGATTAATGAATATAACGCCATGATTAAAGAGCTGGAAAAATCAGCTAATGCGCTAGCACAAAATGAAAGGGAAGGCGCTTGGCGTGAAATGGCCAAACAGGTAGCGCATGAAATAAAAAATCCACTTACCCCGATGCGCCTAAGTATTCAATATTTAGGAATGGCTTACAAATCTAATCCCGACAATATTAAAGAAGTATTGGAAAGGGTAACTAGCACGATGCTAGGACAGATTGATAATCTTACACAGATCGCAAATGAATTCTCCAATTTCGCGAAAATGCCGAGAGCTCAAAATAGAACTTTCATTTTGAATGACCTTATAGGAAATGTATTCAATTTATTTAAAGATGGCGATGGTCAAAGTATGAAAATGACGATCAACTTGCCCAACGATAAGTATGTTGTATTTGCCGATCCAAATCAGCTGGTCTCTGTTTTTAACAACTTATTGAAAAACGGAATTCAAGCAATTCCTGACGGTAGAGAAGGAGACATCAGAGTCAGTCTTTATGAAGAAAACGAAATGATATGTGTAAAAGTAAGCGATAACGGAATCGGAATTCCTGAAGATAAAAAGGAAAAAGTATTTGTGCCTAATTTTACGACCAAAAGTTCTGGAACCGGACTTGGTCTAGCCATATCTAAAAATATTGTAGAATCCGTCAATGGAGAAATTTATTTCAACACTAAAGTTGATGTAGGTACTGACTTCCATGTTAAACTACCTATTGTGAGAACGGGAGAATTAGAAGAGGCCGTTTAGCGCCTTTTTATTTCTTTCTGTAAAATAGGTCAACTAAAGTTAACAGCAATTGTTATTTTGCTGTGATGTCTGAAAAGAAAAAATCTGCGATAATTATTGGTACTGGCATTGCTGGGTTAGCCACTGCAGTCCGCCTAGCTGTAAAGGGATACGATATTCAGGTGTTTGAAGCAAACAGTTATCCTGGAGGAAAATTATCAGAATTTTCAGTAGGTGATTTCCGTTTCGATGCTGGACCTAGTTTATTCACTATGCCTCAATATGTAGATGAGTTATTTGAGTTAGCTGGAAAAAAGCCAGGAGATTTTTTTTCTTATCAAAAATTAGAAACCGTTTGTAAATATTTCTGGGAAGATGGAACCGTAGTTGAGGGATATGGGAATCTAGATAAATTCGCTAATGAAGTTGAAAAAAACTTAGGGGTTAAGAAAAATAAAACGCTCCAGTTTTTCAAAAAAGCCAAGGCCAAGTATGAATTAACAGGCACAACTTTCCTAGAGCACTCTTTACACCGATCCAAAACTTGGCTGACTAAAAAGGTTTTAAAATCATTGTTACTTTTGCCCACTTTGGATTTGTTTTCAAGCATGCATCAAGTTCACAATAAATCAGTAGAACATCCAAAGATGGTTCAACTGCTTGATCGCTTCGCGACTTACAACGGTTCTAGTCCTTACCAAGCGCCAGGCTTGCTCAGCATGATCCCTCATTTCG
Source organism: uncultured Saprospiraceae bacterium (assembly GCA_937930025.1). Classification (GTDB taxonomy): domain Bacteria; phylum Bacteroidota; class Bacteroidia; order Chitinophagales; family Saprospiraceae; genus JABDJM01. Next base: position 1,962 of record CALGJW010000453.1, read on the forward strand.
AACATGGGATTGGCGCATACTATCCTAATGGTGGAATGATTTCAATCACCAATAGCATTTTTAATCTTGCTAAATCTCTTGGGGTTCGTTTTCAATTTAATGCTCTCGTTGATGAAATTCTAATGGAAGGAAAAAAAGCCAAAGGAGTTCTCGTCGATGGCAAACGGTTCTATGCTGATAAGATCGTGAGCAACATGGATGTCTTTTATACCTATAAAAAATTATTGCCAAACCTAAGGCCGCCAAAAAGGCAATTAAATCAGGAACGATCAACCTCGGCTCTTATTTTTTACTGGGGGATAAATCGAAAATTTGCAAATTTAAAATTGCATAATATTCTTTTTAGTGAAAATTACAATGCGGAATTCGATGCCTTGGGCAAAGGCGAAGTATGTAGTGACCCTACAATATACATTAACATAAGTTCGAAACATTCGAAACAAGATGCTCCTCCCGGAAGTGAAAATTGGTTTGTGATGATAAACGTACCTTACTCAAGTAACCAAGATTGGGAAAGTTTAACACAGCGGATAAAGCAAAACGCCATTGAAAAAATCAACCGTATTTTAGAGGTGAATTTGGAGGATCATATTGTTACAGAAGCTATTCTTGATCCTATTACTATAGAATCTAAAACCTCCTCTTATCGTGGAGCACTTTACGGAACAAGTTCAAATAGTAAATTCTCGGCATTTTTACGACATGCAAATTTTAATCGAAGCATTCAAAATTTATACTTTTGCGGTGGATCGGTTCACCCAGGGGGTGGAATTCCTTTGTGTCTGTTAAGCGCAAAAATTGTAGATGATTTAATTAGTGAAGGATATTAAATGGAAAACCAAAAGAAAGTTGCCTTTGACTTAACACTTAGGGAAATAATTGGAATCTCTATATTAGGGATCCTATATCTGGTGGGAACTTTGGGAATTGGTCTAGAACTCAATTCATCCATAGTCAAACTCACCCCTGTCAATCTGATTATTTCGTTGATCATCATAAGCTATTTTCATAGCGGCAAGCTATTACGACTTTTACTTTTGCTATCTGTTTGCTTTTTAGTAGGGTTTCTCATAGAAATGATAGGCGTTCAAACCGGATTAATCTTTGGAGAATATTCTTACGGAACAGTTTTAGGTCCCAAATTCAATGGAACTCCATTCTTGATCGGGATCAACTGGGCCATGCTAATATACGCCGCAGGAAGTACCATAAATTTATTTTTTCCCAATTGGAATATTTGGATCAAGGCAATTTATTCCGCACTCTGCCTAGTTTTCTTAGATTATCTAATTGAACCGGTGGCAATGAAACTTGAGTTCTGGAATTGGGCACAAGATGTGGTACCATTTCAGAATTACTTGGCCTGGGGAGTTATTTCTCTAGTGCTCAGTCTGTTTTTCTTTAAAACTTTTAAGACCGAATCAAACAAAGTGGCCTATGCCTTGTTTATCTTACAATTCGTATTTTTCGGTATGTTAAATCTTTTGCTAAATAGCTAAAACGATGTTGTATTTCGGAATAACTATCCTTAGTGTGATCGGCATGGAATTCATGGCTTGGTTTACCCACAAATTTGTGATGCATGGCTTACTGTGGAAATGGCATGAAGATCATCATCAACCTCATTTGAAAGATGGTTTCTTTGAAAAAAATGATTTATTCTTTTTGGTGTTTGCTGTACCTTCTGCCCTCTGTTATATAATCGGCAGCTCCACTTCGCATTTTTGGTTATTTTTCGTTGGGGTTGGAATTTCTATCTATGGATTGATTTATTTTCTCATTCATGATGTATACATTCATCAACGATTCAAATGGTTTAGGCAATTAGAGGGGAAATATTCAAAAGCTATACTACGTGCACATGGAGACCATCACTCCAACCAAGAGAAAGAAGCTGGCCGTTCCTTTGGTTTGCTGGTCGTTCACCCGAAATATTTCAAAAAGAGATCCGCTTGGAAATCATCCGAAGCTTCAGATTCCCCAAAGTAAAGCGCTCCAATTTTTGCTTTGCTAGAATAAAGGCTTATTAAAATAATTCTACTAATTTTGATAAGTAGAATTATGAAAAAATCAGAACATTCCTCCGCTTTTGAGTTTGAATTCAATGTAGATCAAGACTTACAGCTTGATTTGATCTTAGAGCAGATTGCTCCTTTGTCTGAAGATATTGATGAATTTATAGAGCAGGAATATTATAAAACACGTTGGCTTCAATTACTTGAACCAGATCAACAATCTTCGATTCTCCATATTTTTTTCCCGGATGACAATGAATACCTATATTCTCTTGACGGCGATATTCTCTTTCGGGGATCATGGAAAGCATTAGATGACAACAATTCCTTTATTATTGACCGAATTACCAATAATCAAGTTACCAAGTCTGAATTCTTCGACCTAGCTTATTTGAGTGAGGACTTTTTTATATTGAAAAAACATGGCGACCAATCCAAAAAGGGAAAGGCGAAATATTTATTTCTGGTAAGTGAAGAAATAGTTGAGGATCATACACACGAGGAGATATTATCAATGCTGCGCAAAGAGGGATATTCTTTCCCATGGCACAACGTGTACTTTATAGCCTTTGTAATCTTGGCTATCCTTTTAGTCTTTAAATATCTACAGTAAAACTAGGCTAAGGCTTTGGCCATAGTCGCGCCGATGGTTGCTGGACTGGAAACCACGTGAATTCCACATTCAGCCATTATTTTCATTTTGGCTTCTGCAGTATCTTCGTCACCTCCAATGATTGCACCGGCATGACCCATTGTACGACCTTTTGGAGCTGTCTGACCAGCGATAAACCCAACAACTGGCTTTGTTCCGTGCTCTTTAATCCACCTTGCAGCATCCGCTTCCATAGAACCTCCAATTTCTCCGATCATTACAATTCCATCTGTATCTGGATCTTCCATTAGCAATTGAACTGCATCTTTAGTTGTGGTTCCTACAATTGGGTCTCCACCAATTCCGATACAGGTAGATTGTCCCATTCCTGCTTTGGTCACTTGATCCACAGCTTCATATGTCAATGTTCCTGAACGAGACACTATTCCAATTCTTCCTGGATTATGTATAAACCCAGGCATGATCCCTACTTTCGCCTCTCCCGGAGTCATAACTCCTGGACAGTTTGGTCCTACTAGTCTACAATCAAATTGATCTATATAAGATTTTACTTTTACCATATCCTGCACAGGGATTCCTTCTGTGATACAAATAATCACTTTGATTCCCGCTTCGGCTGCTTCCATGACGGCATCTGCTGCAAATTTAGGAGGTACAAAAATAATAGAGGTGTCTGCCCCTACTTTTTCAACAGCCTCTGCCACACTATTAAAAACAGGACGATCTAAATGAGTTTGTCCACCTTTTCCAGGAGTCACTCCCCCTACGACATTCGTTCCATATTCAATCATTTGGCCAG
>CALGJW010000454.1 GCA_937930025.1 uncultured Saprospiraceae bacterium
CATCAGCATCGGAGTGTTTAAAGTTTGTTGTCAGATTTGGAAGATTGCCCGCCCATTCATCAGCCTCCAAAGGCTCCCAATCTGTGGATTGATTCGTTCTTGCTGGACCTGTAGTCTCATAGCAAAAACCAAAAGTTAAAAAGTCCAAATAGTTTGCGACTCCATTTGCATTAGTATCTCCTGGCCAGACGCAATCGTCCATACAATCCTGTGCATGAACCATAGCTAGCCCAAATATCAGCGAAAATAATAGTGCTATTAAATGCTTCATTGTATGGTTAATTTTAATCTCTTTACAAATATGGCTTGGTTTAAGTTTTAAGAAAAGTACAAATTTAGCTATTTTTAAGGGATAATTTTTTACATAAAAACTATACATAACTGATATACAAACATTTATAGTTAAAAAAATAGCTAACAATTAGACAATTAGTCTGCATAATTTATGATTAAAAGTAAGCTTATTCAATACCTTTCTCTTTTCACGACAGCTGATCTTAGAAATTTTCGAGCGTTTGTACATTCCCCTTACTTCAATAAGCATCAGAAAACTAAGGAATTGATCGACTATATCATGAAGGTTAACAACTTCGAAAGTGGTCAGTTGGGGATGTCCAAAGTCTTTAAGAAAATATTCCCTTTGCAAGCTTATGAAGAACAAAAACTACGTACTGTCATGAGCTATTTAGTTCAATTAATATATCGTTATTATGCGCAACAAGCCTATGAGCAAAACCAAGAAACGCATAAAATAATGTTACTTGAAAAAGCCCTCCAAGAGGGACAAATAAAAATGTTTAAGCAGCATTCCTTGCAATTAGAAAAATCCTTATTGCAAAAGGATAAGCGTGACTCAAATACATTTTTGCAAGTTTCCAAATTTCAACGCCTCCAAGATAATTTTGATATAAATTATGGCCATCGTTCTAGTGGGATATTTCTTGACAAAGCACTTTCAAATTTCGATTCCTATTATCTATGTGAAAAGCTAAGAATGACTTGTGAGATGTTGGCTAGAAAGCAAGTGACGGGGCAGGAATATTCTTTCCCGCTTCTGCCGGAAATAATAAATTACATAGAGATAAAAAAAGAACATTTCGAAATGGTCTCTGAAGTATGGATTTATTATTTGATCTTTAAAATGATGAGTTCTGGTGGAGACTTATTCTATTTTGAATTGAAGAAAAGATTAGAAAGAGATACTTCATTTTTCAAGCATCAAGATGGGCGGGATTTTTACACACATGCACTAAACTATTGTATTCACAAATTAAATTTCGGAGAACTCTCCTTCAAGAAAGAGACATTTGAACTCTACCAACAAATGCTTAAATTCGGTCTTCTACATGTTGATAATGTGCTTCCCCAATGGGACTACACTAACATAGTGAAGTTGGGATGCGATCTTCAAGAATCGAAATGGACTAAAAATTTTATTTATGAGCAAAAGATATTTCTTAATAAATCAGAACGAGAAAACACCTTTACTTATAACCTAGCGGCATATCATTACGCTCAGAAGGAATATACAAAGGCGCTAGAGTTGTTGAACAAAGTAGAATTTACAGAGGTGTACAATAATTTACTTACACGTATTTTAATGTTAAAAATCTATTTTGAGACAAAAGATTGGAGCGCCTTAGAATATTTTTTAGATGCCTTCAGGCTCTATCTACTCCGTAGTAAGAAACTAGAAGAAGCGCGAAGAGGAAGCGTATTGAAATTGATAAGATACACCCGCAGTCTATTTCGACTGAAAGAAAAGCAGTCCGTTTTTTCCAAAGAAATTTTCGCAAAAAAACTTGATAAATTAAAAATGAAAATAAACACGGATGATAAGGTTCTAAATAAAAAGTGGTTACTTGATGTAATTGATAGCTAAACAGCAGGTCTTGTCCTTTAAGGCTTTCTTTAAATAATAATCCATATTTTACCGATTAAAATTTTAGCAGAATGGAATATAGTACAGGACCAAAACCGAGATTAAACTTTTGGCAGATCTGGAATATGAGTTTTGGGTTTTTGGGTATTCAATTTGGATGGGCTTTGCAGATGGGGAACATGAGTGCCATTTACGAATATTTAGGTGCTGCCCCAGATGAGATTCCATTGCTTTGGCTTGCTGCCCCAGTTACTGGACTTTTGGTACAGCCCATCGTTGGCTATTTATCAGATCGTACTTGGGGAAAATTTGGGCGCAGAAGGCCCTACTTTATGATTGGGGCCATCATTGCTTCTCTCGCATTAATTGCTATGCCCCACTCCTCTGCGGTATGGATGGCTGCTGGATTACTCTGGATACTCGATGCTTCGATAAACATAAGCATGGAACCTTTTCGCGCCTTTGTGGCGGACAAGCTTCCGGAAGAACAGATCACCAAAGGTTTTACCATGCAAAGTTTCTTTATTGGAATTGGAGCTGTCATTGCCGCTTTGCTCCCTTGGCTTTTTGTCAATGTGTTAGATTTCGAATCTTCTAGTGCCTCTGGGGTACCTTTCTATTTAATAATTTCATTTGCCATTGGAGCAGTCTTTTTATTTGGTGCTGTTGCTTGGACTGTAAAATCAACTAAGGAATATCCACCTGAAAATTTAGCTGAGTTTGAAAAAAAGAAAGCTGAAAGCAAAGGGTTGGGACATGCCATACGAGAAATAACAAGTAATATATTTAACGGCCCCAAAGTGATGTATCAATTGGCTGTAGTGCAATTTTTCACTTGGTCGGGAATGTTCTTAATGTGGTTTTATTTTACTACGATGATAGCCAATGATATTATGTTAGCACCTAGTACGGATTCTCCTTTGTATGCGGAAGGAGTAGTTTGGGGAAATATTTGTTTTGGTTTTTACTCCTTGATCACTTTTCTTTTCGCGCTGGTAATTCCACGTATAGCTGATAAATTTGGAAAAAAGCTGACACATTCCTTTTGTTTGATTTGTGGTGGACTTGGTTTGATGGCAGTCTATTTTTTCACCAACAAATATCAGTTGCTAATTTCTATGACTGGTATAGGGATCGCTTGGGCCAGTATTCTATCCATGCCTTATGCCATATTAACCCCTCATTTACCAAAAGGGAAATTTGGCGTATTCATGGGTATCTTTAATTTTTTCATCGTGATTCCTGAAATCATAGCAACGCTCGGGTTTGGTTGGGTCATGAGTAATCTTTTAGCTAATAACAGAGTTGCAGCAGTTATTCTAGCAGGAATAATGTTGGTTATCGCTGCTATAACTGTGAGTTTGGTGGATGATAATAAACTGGTAACAATGAGCGAATAAATTGAGAGAAACCAACCATTCTACATTTTGAAGCCTCAGTTTACAAGAGCAAATTATGGACCCCTTAAAAGGGGTGTCAATTAAACTTTCAAGCGTTTTTGAATTTAAATTAAGTCGTAAAACCTAGCTAAAAATGAAAACAACTAAACTTTCTCACCTTATCCTATTTCTTTTATTTTCGATTTCATTTATACAATCTAATAGTGCTGTGCATTCTGAGCGGGCAGAAATTAAAAAGGAAAAACCAGTTAAAGCGGCAAAAAAGAAAGGAAAGATAAAAGATTGGGTTAAAAAGATAGTAAGTAAGCGATTGTTAAAAACCACTTCAGATTCTAAGATAAAAAAGTTTGCAAATCTTGCTATAATTTTTGGAGTAGCGGCGGTTGTACTGTTAGTTATCACGGTGCTCTTCGGAATACAAGCTTCAGTGGCATGGCTTTTTATTCCCACTGCTATCTTTGCTATTTTAGGGGATATTTTTGCCATACTTACACTTCGGAAATCAAGGCATGATAAGAAAAGCTTTCAAATAGAAAGAAGAAGAGGCGTCGTCGGTTTGGTTTTATCCTTACTTGTTGGACTGCTACCTTTGGCTTTGTTACTTTTAGTTTTGATTAGCTTGTAGGTTTGCGGTTTTTGAGATTTACATACATTTTTAGGAGACAATAAATTGATTATAGCTTTAGTTGCAATACTTATTAGTGGTCAATTTATTTGCAAATGAAAAGTCAATAAGTCGTTATTTTTATGGGATAGAATATTATTCTTTAATTTGACTACACAAATTACCAATAATGAAAAAAATAACCCTAATTTTTCTGATCCTATTATACAATACCCCAGATACTTTTTCTCAAGAATGCTTCCCAGACCCCTTCACTTTTTAGTACACAGGAGCAGATTGATTCATTTACTTCCTACGTTCCTGACTGCAACGTATTTCTAAATAATGTTATCGCCAATGGAGCGGACATAGTGAACCTAAATGGATTGAGTTCGATCACTAAAATCATAGGAGACCTTGAAATAAAAAACTGTAATGGCATTAAAGATTTACAAGGGTTTGAAAGTTTAACTTCTGTAGATGGAGAAATATATATTAACAATAACGATTGATACAGCGAAGTAGATGAATAATATTTTTTTACCAAAAAAAATGTAATTCTTTTAATTTTATAGAAATATGTTAATGTAAAGTTAGTACCTTTAGAAGGTGCAGCAAAAAATACAAACATTATTATTTTTAATATTTCAGTTCTTTTTCTCCTCAATTGGATTGTTGAGTGGCCAAAGCTGCAGTCATGATGATCATTCTATAACGAAAGAAAAGGATGCCCTCCTTTTCATTCCCAACCAAAATCAATGGGATCCTAAGGTAAAATATCGTGTAAATCTTGGAGGAGTTAATACTTTATTCATGGAGGAAACTGCCTTAACCTGGCTTTTTCACGACCAATCAGTCGTTCAAAAAATACATGATGATAAATCAGGAATGGAAACCACCTCTCTACCTAGTCATGCCTACAAGGTAAGTTTTATTGGGGCGAGTCAAACTCAAATGATTGGCCAACTTAAACAATCCACTTATCACAACTATTTTTTAGGAAACGATTCTAATCGCTGGGCAAGTAAAGTTCCAGTTTTTCATGGTGTAACCTATGAGGGCCTTTATCCAGGCATTAATATGGTTGCCTATAGCCAAGAAAGAAATTTTAAATATGATTTTACTCTTGATGCCGGCGTAGATCCATCTATAATACAACTTGGCTATGAAGGAATGGATCATCTTGCTTTGGTGGATGGTAATTTACATATTCAAACCAGCATAGAACAAATCACTGAACAAAGACCATATGCTTACCAATTAATTGATGGAGTAAAAAAGGAAGTGATCTGCAATTATAATTTGAGTAACAACATTGTTTCTTTTGATTTCCCAAAGGGATATGATAAAGCATTACCCTTAGTCATTGATCCTGTAGTCGTTGCTGCAACGCTTTCTGGTGCCACTTCGGACAACTGGGGATTTACTGCGACCTACGACAATGCAGGAAATATATATGCAGGTGGAGCTTCTTTCGATCCCGGCTATCCTACTACTATTGGTGCATTCCAAACTTCATACGGAGGAGGGCAAAGAGATATTGCAGTCACCAAGTATACGCCAAACGGCAGTACGCAATTGTATGCTACATACATTGGTGGAACAGGAGTAGAACAACCACATAGTATGATTGTAGATTTTAGTGGTCAACTAAGTATTTATGGAAGCTCAAGCTCTACCAATTATCCTACAACTTCCAATGCTGTTCAACCTAACTCAGCTGGAGGTTGGGACATAGTAATCACTAAACTAAATTCAGATGGCACGGAACTGGTTGGGTCCACTTATTTAGGTGGCTCAAATTCTGATGGAAAAAACCTCTCCGCACCGAATACAGACGATGAAAATAGAGGTGAAATTGTTCTAGATGCACAAGGAAATATTTATATAACCTCTTGTAGTTCTTCTCAAAATTTTCCAGTGACTATAAATGCATTTCAAACATCAAACAATGGTACTCAAGATGTCGTTGTCGCCAAGTTAAACAGTGACCTTTCTACTCTATTCTGGGCCACTTATATTGGAAGTCCAACGCTTGATGCCGGTTTAGGATTACGCGTACTTGATAATGGTAAAGTTGTTGTAACGGGCATGGCAGGCAATGAAAATTTCCCCATTGGTAATGATGGCTTTCAACCCAATTGGCCAGGTGGTCTAAATTCGGCTTTTATCGTAATACTCTCAACTGACGGGCAAAATATAGAGAAAAGTACCTTCTTTGGATCTACAAATGGAAACGACTATAGTTATTTTGTTGATCTGGATGAGGAAAACAATGTTCATATCTACGGACAAACAACAGGTACCATAGATGTTACACCTAATACGTATTTTGCTAATGTCGGAAGTCGTCAATTTTTGGCTGGTTTTTCCTCAGATTTAAGTGAATTGGTTTACAGCACTGTGATAGGAACAGGAATTAGCTTTGGATACGATTTTGTTCCTGTGGCCTTTATGGTCGACAAGTGTAATGGTATATACTTTTCAGGGTTTCATGCTAGGGCAAACTTACCAACTACCTCAGATGCCATCGAATCTTTTGGTAGTGATGATTTTTATCTGGTAAAACTTTCACCAAATGCAGCTGAACTTGATTTCGCTACTTATTATGGAAATTCCAATCATGTGGATGGAGGAACAAGTCGATTTGATAAAGCAGGAATAGTTTATCAAGCCGTTTGTTCCTGCAATCCTGGCTTCGTCATGAATACACTTCCGAATGCTTACTCCCAAGTGAGTAGTCCGAATTGTTCTGTTGGTGTATTTAAAATAGACTTCGAAATTGAAACTGTAACTGCGGCTGCTTTAGCTTCACCTTCTACTAGTGGTTGCCTTCCTTTGACCATTGATTTTCTTTATACAGGCGCAGACGGAGAAACGTTTTTCTGGGATTTTGGAACAGGAGACACCAGTATAGAAGAAAATCCAAGTTACACCTTTACAGAGGTAGGAACTTATACTGTAATGCAAATCGCAAATGCACCAAATACCTGTAACGCGGTAGATACTTTCTTTTTACAAATTGATGTAATCGACAATAATTCTACTTTAACGGATACTATTTTCTGCCCTGGCGATGTCAATCTTTTTTTAGATGTTTCTACTGCTAACGCGCAGTACGAATGGCAAGATGGCGGAACAGGTGCAACCTATACCGTAAATTCATCTGGTACCTATTGGGTTGATGTAAATATTGGGAGTTGTAGCCGTAGAGATTCTTTCATAGTTTCTGCTAGTTCCGCTCTTGTGCTCGATTTAGGTGCGGACGAGTCCTTTTGCGACACTCCTTCCTTTTTACTAAATGCAAGTGATGCCTTGGCATTTTCTTACGAATGGAGCAATGGAGTTACTGACTCCGTTTTGTCAGTAGGAACTTCTGGAGAATATGCGGTTACTGTTTATGATGCAATTGGATGTTTTGTATCTGACACTATTAATTTGACATTCACTAATACTCCAATCATAGATTTGGGGCCCGATTTAACCGCTTGTATCGGCGATGAATTTACACTGGATGTCACAACACCAAATGCAACCTATAATTGGCAGGATGACAGCACTAATCCTACTTTTACATTCAATTCCTCTGGAATTTACGCTGTAGAGGTAAACGTGAATGATTGCATTGGAACTGATGAAATAGCTGTTGTTTTTTCCGATCCTCTTCCAATTGACTTGGGGCCTGATCAGACGATCTGCGACCTGAATACATTTACTTTAGATGCCACAACAAATGGAGCTGTTGTTTACGAATGGAGTGATGGTTCCAATGCACCCGTTATTGAAATTCTTACAACAGGTAACTATTTAGTAACCATTACAAATGACTTAG
>CALGJW010000455.1 GCA_937930025.1 uncultured Saprospiraceae bacterium
GATGCTATCGCCACAGCAGAATGTGGTACTCCTATGGTAGCTGTTACCGGTCCAGTGGTTGTTGGCGACCCAGATTGTCCATCGACAACTTATACCTATACCTATACGGTTACCGATGCTTGTAATAGAACAGCAAGTTGCGATCAAGTATTTACAATCGAAAATGATCTACCAACGATAACCTGCCCAGCGGATATGACAGCGGAATGCTTTGCAGACATTATTGTTGACCCAAGTGATGCGACAGTGGTGACTTCTTGTGTACTTGGATTTAATACTGTTATTACTGGACCAGTTCAAATGGGACCATCAGATTGTCCCGGAACGACTTATACTTATACTTACACAACAACAGACGTTTGCGGAAGAACAGCTTCTTGCCAACAAATATTTACGATTCAAAACAACGGTCCTATACTAACCTGCCCAGCACCGGTGACGGTTGAATGCGCAGCTGATATTGTTGTAGATCCAACCGATGTAGGAGTGGTTACTTCATGTGGGTTGACTTATACTGCTCAAGTCTTTGGACCGAATGTATATGATGGAACACCAGATTGCCCAGGAGCGAGATATGTTTATCGCTATCTGGTTGAAGATGAATGTGGTAGAATAGCCATATGCGAAAGAGAATTTATTATCGACAATGCTGCTCCAACAGTAACATGTATTGGAAATCAAATTGTGGAGTGCGAAGATGATATCATTCTAGATCCTGAGCAAGTAATTACAATAGTGACTAGTTGTGATTTAGAAGCGGATATAGATATTGATGGACCAAACTTTGTAGGAGGAGTTCCAACTTGTAGTGGCGCACAATACAGCGTAACTTATACTGTAACTGATCCTTGTGGAAGGTCGGACCAATGTACGATCACTTGGACTTTAGCGAATAGCGGTCCTATGATAGTTACCTGCGCACCGGATAGAGTAGTGGAATGTCAGGATGATATTGCTTCTGAACCAGATTTACTAGAAGTAGAGTTGGCTTGTGGAACATATCAAGTATTTCCTTCGAATATTTATCCAATAAGTGGAATGGGTAATTGCCCTGGAGACCAATGGGGAATAGATTACGAGGTTATCGATGTTTGTGGACGTTCTGCTTCTTGTACGCAAGTTTGGACGATAGAGAATGAGGCACCAAGAGTTATCCCTCCAGACCCTATCACAGTTGCTTGTTTGGATGATGTGAATCCAAGTATTTTTGATGCCGAGGTGGAAACGAGTTGCGGTTTGCCGGTTGTGGATAGTGAAATATTTGGACCGTTTTATGATGAGGACAAACCATTATGTGCAGGATCAGTTGTTAACTATTTGTATTCCTTCTATGACGCTTGTGGCAGAATGACCTGTCAAGGTCAAACAGTAACGATTCACCCAGGTGCGAACGGAATGTTTGAAGATATGACTGTGGATTGCGATGAAATACCAGCTGCCTTAACTACAACAGAGGCCTGTGGTATTACTTATGATTTGGAAGTATCAGAAAAAGAGATAGACGATCCAGGTACAAGTAACAGCAATTATAAATTGATTAGAACTTATACCTCGGTAGATGCTTGTGGAAACATTTTCGAAATCGAACAAACCATCAGAGTGAAATGTGATGATCCTCAAAATTCGAGTCGCTCTTATTGCGGTTTAACTGATCGCGGATGGTTGGAAATGTTTAGTTATCCAGAAGATCCGATTTTTGAGAATATTGATATTTCTAAGAACAATCCACTCTTGATAGGAGAAGTTGGTAGAGCATTTATTGTTGATGATTTTGCTTGTTTGGAAAAGTTATTTTCCAATGAAGGAATACCAATGTCATTTTTCCCAGGAATGGGAGATGTAAAAATGTCAATTGAGGATGATTGTAATTTCAATTATCCCGATAAAATTGGAGCATATACCATTGAAAATTCCTTACTATCTCACTTAGTTTCTTTTGCCTTAAATATTCAAGTAGATCCAAAATTAGCAGGAGTAAACTTGAATGATATTTGTCAAGAAATTGATAAGGAGGTATTAGAACAGCTAAGAGAAAATCCGACTGTTCAAGGCCTTTATGATATGGGGGAATCAGCATTACTTGGGTATTATAACGGAGATATTTATCAGCTGGATAAGACCTTGATCAATGTGCTAGATTACTTTGAAGCTTGTCCTACGCTACCTTGCTCAGGAGGAAGGTTTACCGAAGGTTTTTCAGATAGAGATCCAACTGGAATGTTCATTAGTAGACTAGAAGTTTTCCCGAATCCTGCAATTGCTAATATTAACTATATGGTGAAATCAGTTCAGGAAGAAGTGACCGTTCGAATCTATTCGGCGTTAGGGAATTTGATTTATGAAAAAACATGGCAGGACACAGCTAGAGAGAATATTTCTTTGGATGCATTGCCAAGTGGAGTATACCAAATGGTGCTATTTGAAAATGATAGAGTTATCGAAACTCAGAAATTTATCAAACAAGCAGAATAAAATTGGGTTGTGATTATTAAGGTGCGATGTTTTTCGGAACGTCGCACCTTTTTTTTATTGTAATTCACCTTTTTCTTTAGGACCAAAATAATCGTAGAGTAAGGACTTTGGTAAACTATTTTTGTTATAGGTTTTTAGTGGAGTTTTGCAAAGCATCAAATTTTTTCTTCCAAATATTCCTATAAACTTTTGCTTTCCTTCCCAGCCACCAGTGTTTGTCATTTTATCTGTCAAGCTTAAGAAAACATCCCGTTCACTTTGCAAAACAGTGTTCAACTCAGGAATCTTTACTAAAATTAAAACCTTGGTGTCCGTTGAATCCGTGTAATATTCAAATCGATCGGCTGCAAATCCATCCATAGATGCCAATCCTAAAATTGTTTTTAATGTATTCGCGACGGAATCAGCCGGATCAGGTTCCGTAGACATTTTATTCATGGCTAGCTGTAGCTTGTGATATCTTGGATCATTGTCTGTTTCTCCACAGCTGTAGATAGATACACTAAGAAGAAGTACTGTCGTGAAAAGGGTAAGGCTACGAAACGAGCCAATAGATTGTGCCATCGTTGAGTTTTTTTGAGAAAATCTGTATTGAGAAATTGGAAGGTATCAGAATATCTCTAAAATATTAGTAAAGATTGACAATTATTTTATCCCTTATATAATGGTATCAAACTCAAAAGAGGAGTTAAAATAACTGTCAACAACTTTTAATCTCGAGCTTCTCATAGAATGCAAGACAGGCACAGCCGCTTCTGATAGATGTTTTTTGACTAAATTTTCAAGCTCCGGGACTGTGTTTAATCCATCTCCCATTTTAAACTTATAAGTGATCTCCTGCGGACCCCATTCATACTTTACCAAATATTTATGTTCTAGTTGGAAACAGGTAATCTTTATTCCTTCATGTTGTAATTCTCTTACGATTCTCATGTTTTCTATTTCTTATAAAAGTCGAAAATACTTTTAGTCATATTATCATAAACAGATTCAAGTGCGGGGTATTTTCTCATTAGCTTTTTATGCTGTTCTATAGAGGCTTGATCACCTCGTTTAGCCGGTCCAGTTTGAGCATTTTTAGGCCTGTGCTGAATAGCCTTTTTAATGGTTTCTTGCAACAAAGGTTTCAGTAAATCAAAATCTAATTTTTCTCTTGAAGTGTAATCATACACCAGCGTTAGCAAGTGATTGGTAAAGTTATTTATAAATACCGCGGACAAATGAAGCTTCTTTCTTTCTGAGTCACTTACTATCAAAGCGGTTTGACTCAGTTTCTTTGCAAGGCGGATTAATTTTCTTTCAACACCAACAGCACTGGCACAAATACAAAAAGGGATATCTCTAGAATTGACACTCCTGTTTTTTGTAAAAGTCTGCAAAGGGTAGAAGACTCCAAAATTTTTACAACTGCGTTTTAATACTGTCGATGGAGTAGCACCAGAACAATGAACGACGATCGAATTGTTTTTTATCTTATCTGGTAGTGATTTAGCAACCTTTGGAATTTCAGAATCGGGAACAGCTAGGAGGAAAACTCCATTGTGATAATTTAAGCTTTTGATTTCATCGCAAAAGGTTGCTTTGATTTTTTTAGCTAATTTTTTGCCAGTTGTACTATTCCGACTATTGACCTGAACTATTTCTATTTCAATCTTTTTGAAAAATAGTCCAAGTGCCTCAGCTGCATTTCCCGAGCCAATGATCGTGACTTTTTTTATGCTCATGCCATTCGCCTTCGATGGAACATAGAAATTAACATGCCTATCATTATCATTATTGATCCCAACCAAAATAAATTTATCCCTGGGAATAGAATTGCCTGAAGCACAATGTAATCCGTTCGCAAAACATTCTCTGCAATTTCAATGGGAAGAGCAGATTCATCTGTAATGGATTGAGCCACAGAAATTTTTATAGAATTAGTTTTAGGATCAACACGCTCAAAACGAGTATGTAGCTTAAATTTTTCATCAAAATCTTTAATGCTGTAACTATTATTTCCTCTGATAAAAAATATAGGCTTTGCCTCTGAAATGGTACCTGCTTTGTCTTCTAATTCTAAAATAGCTGCAATGGCAAGATCTCCTTCTTCCGATTTATAGTTCAAATCTGTTGGATTGGATTCGATGGTTTTAAAGGTAATTTTATACCCGTTATAGTTGATGCTATTTTCTTTCAAAACATCAAAAGTGCTATAGTCTAATTCATTTTCCTTAGAATAATAGCGCTCAATAATTTGCTGGGGTAATTTTGCTTTGACATTAAAGTCATTTATTTCATCCGGAAAAGTCAAAAGGAAATCTTTTCTCAAAACGATCAAAGGTTCCATTTCTTTTTTCTCTCCAGTTTTCTTGGACTCAAAAATAAGCGGCAACGCTAAGGCTAAATCCCCAGGTTCAGATTCGTAGTCATGATGAATTGGATTCCGATTTACTTCTCCAACCAAGACGTTGTATTCTGGAGTTTCGAATTGTGTTCCAGCCAATACTTCATATTTCTTATAATCTAAACTATCTTCTTGAGCTTGGGCATATTCCCGATCCGTATCCGCTCTCGGAAGATTTGAGATATGCGTAAAAATATCTTCCTTCAAATAATGATGAGTGGCTGGGTTGGATGCCGCGATCTTGTCAAAATTTTTGGTGTACAAAACATTAGGGCTTAAAGTAAATTCTTCTTTTACATCCCCAGTTTTTTCATCTAATTTCTTATAGTTAATTTTAAATTTTCTGGTAAAGCCTTCAATGGTATCTTTTTCATAGGTTACTTCATATCCATTCATGAACATCGGCATACCTTTGAATAGTAAAATATTTTTTCCGTAGTCCTCATCATTAAAGTCCTCAATAGAATCTCTTTGCATTAAAGGATTAGATGAGATAAAACGCTTATTCAATCCTGAGGCTAAAACGCCTAAAATAAGAAAGCCAAAACCAACATGAGAAAAGGCTGGACCTAAGGAAGGAAGTTTCATTCGCATTACCCGGATGAGATAATCCAAATTTGCAACTAAGGCAAACATCCCGGCAAACATCAAAAGTATATATTGCCAAGCTCTGGCCTCTATCCAATAAGTGAGTAAAAAAGTGACAACTGCCGAAACTGCTGCAATACCTAATATTTGAATTGTAAATTTTCGTTTGACGTTTTTGAAGTTGATTTCTCTCCAGCGTAAATATTGACTGAAGCCAGTTAGCAGACCAATAAAAACACCTATCCAAAGTTGATATTTATTGTAATGAGGAACTGGGTCTGCAATGACCAATCCTTCATATAAGGGATCAAAGAGTTGTCTTATTTTATTAAATACAGGAAGCGAGGTAGAGCCGGTTATTAGAACCGATGAAAAAAGTAAAACCAGTGCTCCAATAAACATCCAAAACTCCTTGGAGGCTAAGCTCTCTTCTTTTTTTGGTGCTGGAATACTTTTCCAATTTGCGGCCAACAACCAGATACCCCAGATTAGAAAGAAGAATATAAATGCGATAAGCTGATATTCCAATCCCATTTCGGTAAAGGCATGTACGGAAGTTTCTCCGAGTACGCCAGAACGAGTCAAGAAAGTAGAATAGACAATCAAACAGAAAGTCAATATGTAAAACAGATAAGTACTTTTAGTTGAATAACCTGTGCTGTTCGCAATGGCGTTGCAGTGCAATCCGGCAATTAATATCAGCCAAGGAACCAGAGACATGTTTTCCACAGGATCCCAAGCCCAGTAGCCTCCAAAACTTAATGCTTCATACGCCCATGCGCCCCCCATCAAAATACCTGTTCCCAAAATAGCTCCGGAAAAAAGTGCCCACGGAAGCACTGGCTTTAACCATGCTTTATGTTCTTTTGTCATCAAGCCAGCCATGGCAAAACAAAAGGGAATTGAGGTAGAGGCAAAGCCTAAAAATAGAGTGGGCGGATGAATCGTCATCCAATAATTTTGTAGCAACGGATTTAGTCCTGTTCCTTTTATTAGTTCAACATAGTTTGCTTGTGCAAAAATAGGAGCAGCCATTATGTCCCGCAATAACATCATAGGGCTCGAACCAATGCGTATGTCTTCCCCAAAAGGTAAGTACACTCCTAGGATCATTGAGCCAATAAAAAGCTGAATTAAACAAAGTGAAAATAAAACAGGGGCACGCCACTTACCTGCTTTGAATATGAGAATAATTCCAAGTACGATATGCCAGAACATCCAGAGTAAAAAACTTCCTTCTTGTCCTTCCCAAAAAGCAGAGAAAATATATTTCATCGGTAAGTCCTCCGAAACATGCGCTTGCACATATTGATACTCGTAGTATTGTTGGATCATAATGAAAAACATGATCCCAACTAAAGAGAAAATACTAAGACCATGTATCCAAAAACTACCGACGCCTAATTTTTCCCAGCTTTGGCCCTTTTCATTGTCGCGGTTTTTAAAACCTTGATAAAATGCCCAAGCTGCAAAAAGGCAAGTAACAAAACTTAAAATGTTGAAAGCTTGGCCTAATAACCCCGGCCAAAGATGTTCTCCTACGTATTGAATTTCACTCATTCATTTCAGTACTTAAATACTAAGATTCGATCGTATTCCTTAAGGCTATTTCCTCGTCTTTATATTTTGATGGACACTTGAGCAACACATCGGTTGCCACGAATTCTTCCCCTTTCATAGAACCAGTCAAAACCACAGTTTCAGAATTTTCGAATTCCTGTGGTTTGCTCATGAGCAGTACCACCTTTTTGCTTACTCCTTTAGCATCTTGTATATAGAAGCTAAAATAGTTTGGATCTACCGCTGGATCGTATACCATTGGTTTATCTTTTAAAAGCAATCCGGCTAATTTGACAACACCACTTTTTTGGCTTGCATCTTCAAAATTTGAGTAAGTAGCTACTTCGCCTGAAAGAGACATTAATAACCCAATGGCGGCTGCAATTACCAGAATTCCTACTATGTGTAATTTTTTCATCGGATGAGGTTTTAGCTAAACAAAAGTACTGAAGTATTAACGGTTAAGATAAGCATATCGCATCATGATTGGGTCATTTAATATATTATTGTTGGAAAAATGCCTTGTTATTGCCAATTCCTTTTTCTCCTTGGCAAGCTTTAGTAAATTTGAGCCATGCAGGATTTCTGTTTGCATTTAGAGGGAGCGACAATTTTTCAAGGTGAAAACTTGATTTTGAACCAGGTAGACCTGAGTTT
>CALGJW010000456.1 GCA_937930025.1 uncultured Saprospiraceae bacterium
ATGAAAGCCTCGTTCGTTCCTCACTATTGTCTTTTTTTCATGCCCAAATAATAGTTCAGGCTACAAAGCTTTCAGTTTTAATTGGTTCCGTGAAGTTCCGCGATAGATTAACTGCGTTGATCTCTTAAATGATGACCAGCTCAAGCATGAAAGTCACGTTCGTTCCTCACTACTGTCTTTTTTTCATGCCCAAATAATAGTTCAGGCTACAAAGCTTTCGGTTCTAATTGCTTCGGTGGGATTCCGAGATAGATTAACTGCGTTGATCTCCTAAATGATGACCAGCTCAAGCATGAAAGTCACGTTCGTTCCTCACTATGTCTTTTTTTCATGCCCACTCCTCGAAGCTAGCTTCAGTCGGGACATAAAAAAAAGCCAAATTTGCTATCGCAAATTGACTTTCTTTTGTGGGCGATGAGAGATTCGAACTCCCGACCCCCTCGGTGTAAACGAGGTGCTCTGAACCAACTGAGCTAATCGCCCTATTAAAATCTTGACCGAAGTCGACAATTTTTATAAGCGGATGCAAAGGTATATTTCTTCAGAACATTAAACAAGTGCTTTTGTAAATAATTTTGGAGGTAATTAAAGACCTTACTTCTTAAATTAGTGTTATGAAATCAATGACTTGCAAACAGCTTGGGGGGACCTGTGATCAGATATTTCAGGCAGAAACCTTTGAAGAAATAGCCGAAATGAGTAAAACGCATGGAATGGAAATGTTCCAAAAAGGAGATCAGGCACATTTGGAAGCTATGAAGACTATGCGTGAGTTGATCAAATCTCCCGAAGATATGTCTGCTTGGTATGCTGAAAGAAAGAAGGAATTTGAGGATTTACCTGCAGATAGCTGACATAGGCTGCTAATCGATAAACGGCTTAAATTCAAGGCATTATTCTGGCCGTCGGTTCCAAATTCTGGGTGGGACTTCTTTTTTTACGTAGTAAAAAAAACGGCCCGCCCACCGCACCAGCCAACCTGTGCGCACATCGGCAAATCTTTCCAATTTTGAAAATCGAAATTCAGCCGTAAACCAGCAATGTCTTTTAAGGAAATCCAACACGCAATTCTCCTGGAAATGCGATCAATTCTTTTTAGTCGACCTAAAGGTAAAGAATTTTAATTAAAAAACACAATTTGTGTTTAATATTATAACATATTGTTACTTTTAGATTCGCTGGAGCGATCCCCGTTTTTGATATCAAAAAGGAACAGACGATTACCAAGGTTGATCATATCCGATTGGCCGTAGTGAACCGCTTGGCTTGGCCGCCAATTTTTTCCTACCAAATCATTTGATTTCGACAGGCAGGCACAAATCCTACCTAGAAATAAAAATATCGAGGCATTCGTTGCGTTAAATCTCAATGGAAGATCGTACTTTTATCATGCTCAGTACATTATGGACACTATAGTTTCACCTAATCCGGTAGTTAAATCGCCCGAACAGGCGCCTGGATTATTGCGTAAAGCAATGAAACCCCTTCGTATTGGTCTTATCTTCCTAGTCTTTCTAATGATTCTCGCAGTTGCTATTGCCGCAATTTTCGAAAAGCAAATTGGCAATAAGTTGATTGGGCTACTTAATAATTCTTTAGAAACAGAGCTGGTCATCGAGGACTTTGATCTTTCCTTGCTGAGAAGTTTCCCAAAAGCTTCTGCACAATTGCAAGGAGTGATTTTGAAAGATTTAACCGGAAACAATTTGCTTGAAGCAGAAACAGTTTCATTTAATCTTGGAATCATGAGTTTGTTTTCTGGTCAAACTAAAATTCCATCTGTTCAAATTGCAGAAGGAACAGTGCTAGTAGCTTTCGACAAATCGGGAAAAGGCAACTACAATATCTTTAAAGCATCAGACGACGGGCAGGCAAAAGAATTTTCCATTGATTTAGAACAAGCCATTTTTGAAGAAGTAACAGTGTTGTACAAAGACCTACGTGGGCCACACGAGGTGAAGATTGACATTGAAGAAGGTACCATTTCTGGTAAACTGACAGGCAAGGAATTCAATCTTGATATTGAAGGTGATTTGCACTCGAACTATATCAACCTTGATGGTCATAAATATCTGGTCAATACGCCAGCCTCCATTTTGGCCAACATGCATATTGATATCAAAAAGAAAAAGTACACTTTCACAAAGGCCAAACTGAACATTGAAGAAAATCCATTGGTGATTGCTGGATCAATTCAGAATAGCTCTTCTGCTACTACTAATTTTGACCTTCAGGTTTTGGCAAAGAATGGTGATGTGGCGACTTTGATTAGTTTTCTTCCAAAACAATACACGCGTTATATCGCTGATTTTAAGAGCTCTGGTAATTTTGATTTAGTGGGGAAAATAAAGGGGCCATTGTCCAAGACTTCCAATCCTGCTGTTGATTTACTTTTTGGAATTGAAAATGGAAAAATAAGAAGTCAGCGTTTGGGACAGACTATTAACAAGGTAAACTTCAAAGGGAAATTCTCCAATGGAACTGAAAATCGAAATAAAACAAGTTTACTGCAGGTCAAAAATTTCAAAGGAACCTTCAGAGGAGAACCTTTAGCTTTTGATCTTAGTATCAAAAACTTAGATCGTCCCTATCTTAAAATGAGCTTAGATGGAAAGCTAGCAACCGCCGATATAGTGGAGCTGATAAATAATCCAAAGCTCAAGAACGGAAAGGGTGTGGTAAGAGTGAAAGAAGTAGGAATCTCTGGTAATATTAAGGATTTGATGAATCCGGAAAGAATGACAAGGGCAGTCGCCAAAGGTAGAGCAGAATTCAAGGGTATTTCTTTTAGCTTGAATGATGAAAAAGTGGCCATTTCTGATGGAAGATTTTTGCTTTCAGGAAATAAAATGTCAGTTTCTAAAATTGATATCCTAACGACCGATTCGGATTTAAGTCTTTCTGGCAACTGTTACAATCTAATTCCAGTGATGATGGCGGATAGCTCTCATGCAAATAAGATTCGTTTACGATTTAATGGAAATTTAATTTCGAAGCACTTAGATTTAGATGCCATGACTGCTATGTTCTCATCCGAAGAAAAAGCGGTGGAAACCAACGAGTCAATTGCTACAAAACAAAATCGTTTTATCACTGCCTTTTTACAAGGAACATTTTCTGCTAAAGTTGACAAATTTCACTACGACAAAATTCAAGGAACAGATTTCGCAGGGGCGCTGGAAATTGCAAACAACGAAATAAAAGTTGAAGGGAAAGCCAAAGGGATGGGAGGAGATTGGGTTTTGGATGGAAAAATTTTCTTGGCGGATGAAATATACTCAGAGAGCAAGTTGTCCTGTGAGGGAATTAATATCAAAGAGTTCTTTCGACAAACAAATAATTTTGGTCAAGAAGTTTTGCGTTCCGAACACATTTCTGGAGTGCTATTGACCAATCTTAAAATTGACGCGTTCTGGGACAAGGCCGGAAACTTTGACATGGACAAATTAGTTGTCTTGGGAGATGTGGCGGTAGCAGATGGAGGCTTGGACAATTTCGAAATGCTGTATTCTTTTTCTAAATACATTAATTCCGAAGACCTCCGTCATGTACGTTTTACCACGATGAGAAATTGGTTGGAGGTGAAAAATAGGAAGATTAACATTCCGAGTATGTTTATTCAATCCAATGCTTTGAACTTGGAACTTTGTGGAGTACATACCTTTGAAAATAAAATTGACTATAACTTCAAAATAAATGCCGGTCAGGTATTGGTGAATAAATTTAAAAAACAAGATTCTCAATTCGTTCGAGAACAAAGAGACGGCTTAATCAATTTGCATTATCGGGTATATGGAAGTATAGAAAACTATCGGGTAAAATCGGATCCCAAATATGTGAAGCGAAAATTGAGCAACACAATGGCCAAGAAAAATAGAATTCAAAAAACCTTGCGATCTGAATTTGGAACCCTCAATATTCCTGAGGAAAAATGGCAAAGCAGTCCACCCTATTTTGATGAATTGCCTGCGACTGAAATCATTACTGAAAAGGTAGAAAAATTGCCTAAGGAAGTTGAGCATTCTCTTCCGGATAACATAACTGGAGAAGGATTGGGCCCTAGTGCCGATAATCATAAGCCTGATTTTAGGTTAGAGGAATTATTAAACAAGAAGAAAAAGAAAGCGAAGGTTCCTGCTTGGGAGCAAGGGCCGCCTGCCGAAGAGGAAGAAGAATTTTTGGACTTTGAGATTGAGGGAGGCAGTGAAGGGACCAAGAAAAAGTCAGGTGGTAAAAGGAATAAGTAGCCTAAACTTTGAACGCCACACAAACACTTCCAGCTTCTATCGTAATTCGTAATATTTCCTAACGCGCTTTCACGGAAGATATCAGAAATAATGCTAGGCTGTTTTAAAATATTTAGGGACTACATTGTTGGTGACTAATTTTCAGATTTACCTGCCCTTGGTGGATTTATTGACCGTAAGTAGGAAATTAAAAGAAACCTCACCAAGGCCCATTTTCACTCATTTTTTCAAGCTATTTCTTGCTACATCACTCCCCATTCGCCACACAAACATTCTTCGCCTCCGTAAAAAAGCGAATCGCTTCCCATCCGCCTTCACGTCCGACACCAGAATTCATTCTATGCTAATATTGAAAACTTGCCAACACGCGCACTGTTGGCGCACTTTATACCAAACCGTTTAGAACTCTAGGACAAGCATGCATTGCCTTTGTTGGAAGACCTGAATAAATATTTGGCTGGCTTGAATTCCGAAGATGTCATTCCCTTTGTATTTGTGTATAGAAAGGCCCATCAATTCAAAGTCATTGGGCTAATTGACCAAATAAAATTTTCATACTGCTTAAAAAAGTTTAAAGTCTCGATATCTGAGAAATCATCTTGTGCTCGTCTCGAAATGAGAGACAAAACAATGAACAATAGACTTTAATTTTCCATAAAAAAATGGAAAGGAATTGGCTGAACAATTACTCATGGCGATAACAGTAGTAACAAAATGAAAACTTCTAGATCAAAACAAACCAAGCACCTCAACAGAAATCACTTCATTCTCATCTTCACCTTATACCTACTCGCTTTAATCAGCTGCACCAAGGACGATGATTTAGCAGTACCAAATCCTTGCCCTGGTGAACTACCATGTATTGGGATAAATGATTCAGATGAATTTATAGCAGCCTACGCAAATGGAGTGCCTTGGGTGTCGCGTTCAGCTGCTTCTTTTGCGGGGATTCATGAGATAAATTCGAGATACAATGAAGCAAACAAATATTTAAATTTAGCCGCAGTTCGTGAATATGATGAATTTAGTGACAAGATTGGATTTGGTTTCAATATTATAGAAAAAGGGAAATTTGAAATTGAGTTTGGTGATTGGCATAATTACAGAGATTACAATTCACCATGTATTAATGTGGATAATGGTTCCTATAAATGGTATGGAGATAGCACAGCTGCCAACTATGTTGAAGTTACTTTATTAGATTTCGATAAACAAATAGTAGAGGGAAAATTTGAACTAACAGTAATTAATTCTTCTTGTCAAGACACTATTAGATTTACTGAAGGAGTCTTCTCTAATTTCTTTTTTTATGATTGATAGTTCTTGAAATAAATTGGTGAGCTAGTAAAATATTATGAAAACAACAATATTAAACGATCAGATTCTATCTCGAATTTTGGCAAATTTCTATTGCCTAATAATTCTTTTATTTTTCGTTTCATGTAACCAAGATGATATCATGGTGCAA
>CALGJW010000457.1 GCA_937930025.1 uncultured Saprospiraceae bacterium
CCACACCCAAATATTGAAATACATATTGAGGCGGCTCCTATTATTGTTTTCATGCTACTTGTTCTATTTTTTCTTGAATAATATTTGGTTCGTAATTAAGCGATTTAAGTTCTCTCATAATCTCAAACTTCCTTTCGTTTAGCTTCTGGTACCTCTCTCTAATTGCATAGGGTTTATTTTCTAACCATATCCCTTTTGAGTCTACTACTATGTGTTTCCCTTCAATTACTTTACCGATCACCATTGCTTTTATTTCCCACGTCTGTAAGGTGATTTGGAATATTTCAATCATTTCAGATTTCAAAGTCTGGTACATCTTTTTGTTTTCCGATAAGTTGGTTCTGATGTAGCCCCATGCTATTTGGTTGTCTGTCATACTGCTAATTCTTTTGGGTAAAGGAATTTATTAATAGAAAATACAGTTGATTCTATCTTGTCGATATTAAGACTTACATAAACTTCACTTCCCGACTTTTCTTTGGTTAAGAATCCTAGCTTATGTAATTGACTTACTCTAGTACAAACATTAGGGTAATGTCTTCTAGTAGCAATCATTATTTCGGTTACTGTTAGTGAGTCACCATCTTTTAGAGCTTTGAAAATTTGTCTATTAATGGGGTTGTTTAATATCTGAGAGTTCCGATATGCTATTTTTAGTTTTTGATAGTTCATATCGTCAATTTTAAAAGTGCAGGAACAGTGGTGTCAAATCTTTCATCAACAGACTCAAATGAAGTACCTATGAAATCTAATCCATCTAAAAATTTTCTAGGTTTAGAGCAGTAGATATAAAGCTTACTTAAGGCTAATTGAAATATCCCTGACTCCAAGTCTACTACTTTAGGGTTAACAAACATTAGATGGATAGCCGCTAATTCTTTCCGGCCTATTTTCATGTTTCCAAATAAAGATCGAGCGACATGATGCAAGGCCCTTCTAAAATTTATATCGTAGTCTTTGCCGTTATGGTCAACTATGACCAATATTTGATTTTCTAATTCCTTTCCCTCCAAGCTAAAGTGGAAGTCATTACAGTTAAATAATTTCATTGTATTTGCTATTTCTTGATTAGTGAAATAGGCTTGAGGTATGTCAGATATGGACATAAAAAAATCCTCAAGCCATTTGGTATAATGGCTAAAGGACTTGTAGATGCCTCTAATGTATTACAATTATCTTAAATAAATATAATTTTTAATGTATAAAGTGAAATTTAATATTTCGATTCAATGTTTATTGGCATTCTAGTCTCTTTCTTCTGGTCCAAGTTTCACCACAGTAGGGACCGGTGGACTCAGTTTCTTGATTTCTTAGTCTTGATCTTTTGGATGCTGAGCAAGTCGAGCCAAGATTTTGAACGCTTATTTGATCTGTGAATTGAGGGAATCGGTTTGCCTTACCATCACGCTTAAGTTCTAGTTCGTTTCTGTTTGATTCTTCTATTAGTAGGCAGGTTTGACAAATTTCTTCTTCTGGATCGCAGCCGATAAATACTAGTAACGTGAGTATTAAAATGATTTTGTTCATGGTGATTTATTTGATTAGAGATTTAAGAAATTCAATTTGTTGATTGAGTGATTCAATTAACTGGTCTTTGGATTTAATTACTTCTTTTAAATGATCCATGCCTTCATTTTGTTCTTTATTATCAAAAAAATCATCTCCAAGAGTGTCTGAAAAAAGTACATTTAGTGCATCATTCACCTCTTTTGGTATTTTTTGACGATTATATTTATAGTTTTTAAAGGTGGTATAATTTACTTCCAATTGATGAGCTATTTCCTTGAGGTTCAATTGAGTATGTTGTCTTAATGCTTCAACTTTTTGAATAAAGTCTATACTATTTTCAGATTTTGTCGTCATTTAATTTGCATTTAATATACACTTAGTGTACATTTGTAATCGTAACAATTAACAATCTAATGAATCACACTGAATTTAAGAAGAAAGTAGAGCTAATTAAAAACGAGGTATCTGGGAACGGACGTGCTATTTCAGAAATGGCAGGCGTCACATTAGATCAATACCGGAACGCATTTAACGGTCGGGTAAAAAACCCGATGGTACTTCAAAAAATAAGTGATGCTTTAGATATATGGATAAGTGCAAAGATAGAAACACTTAAGGGTCTATCTACCCCAGTAAATGGGTAAATATCACCTTACAAAAATAAATATATCAGCTTGATAAAGATCGCTGATTAGGTTGAAGGACTTGTAGATAAATCCCACCAACCAAAAAGAAGCAGGTTAAATTTTGAGGACTAAAAGTAGTTCAATGAAATTCACACGGGGGTCATATTATTTTGACAATAACCTTGATCCCCTTTTTTCAAAACAAGTCGGGTTTATACTACCCTATTATTGGGGTTGGCGTAGCCTTGCTAAAAAGTAAACACAATCATGAATCAAAAAGAGTTTATTCAAATACTAAAACAAAAGGGCTACTCATATAGTGTCAATAAAAAGGCTGTTACGGTTACACATCAAGGAAATGTGGATTTGAGAAGTTTGACGACAATGCCAGAAGGAACGAAGTTTGAGAATCAAGGATATGTGGATTTGGAAAGTTTGACGACAATGCCAGAAGGAACGAAGTTTGAGAATCAAGGATATGTGGATTTGGGAAGTTTGACGGGCAGTTACTCAATTAAAGATAACTCAAT
>CALGJW010000458.1 GCA_937930025.1 uncultured Saprospiraceae bacterium
ATACAACAACATATCTTCATAATTATTTAGAACAGTATCTATTGCGGAGTCTTTGTCATATTCGTCAGCTGAAAATTCATCATGATAAATTCTATATAATTTGCCATTAGCTCCATCATTGCTATTAATGAAATACGGATCCCCGCTTCCGTTTAGGCAACAAGCAATGGGAATATAGTTGTCATCCTGTACAACAAGACCAGGATAGAATTCATTCATTTCCTCTAGAATATTCTTTTCATCGTAGAGCATAAAATTTGAACCCAATTCACTTAAATCTATATTTTCTGGAATTTCAATTGTTATACCTCTAAGGTTATTTGTATTCAAGAAATTAATCCAATAATCAGGAATCTTACTCATAAGTTGCAATGTTCATTAAATAGTAAATATAATATACAGTCACTTCGCTGTTCGAGATGTTTTGCCACAGGCATACACCTCGAACTAAAGATAAAATAAGTCTCCGACTTATCCGACGGTAGTTGGAAGTATTCAGTATTGTAGAAATGCATTTAGCTTACTCTGCTTCACCGCAGTTGGTTCTGGAGAAGCTGATGTATTGGCTTGTGCGATATGGCTCTCCTGCGGAGAAACATATCAAACAGCTGGGAAATAAAGCGTACAGCTAATACTTACTTTCGGCTTTTTACAAATCTAGCTATCCTTAGGTCCAAATCTGATTTTCTAACTGCACTCGGAATAGATTCCTTTTTATTCCCAGCAAAAGTCTTTAATATTCTTTCAAAATTGGTCAGGGCATCGGAGAAATGAACTTCCAAATTATTTTCCAACTCGGAATTTATTAAGGCTTCGTTTTGAATTATCCCCTTTTCAGTATATTCATTCTTTAAAATTGAGCTTAAGAGGAAGCAACCCAAATGAAATTTACTATAAGACATTAGAGTTTGTTTATAACCGTCAACTGATCCATTTGCTAAATGATTCTTAATAGCCTTGCCAACGGAAATATCTACAAGGATTGGTATGTAGTATAGCAAGTAGTTTATAGATTTAACTTGAGGGGCAGGAAATACATCATCATATGTAGAAATGAACATGCTTTTAGGTCTTGTTTTAACTTGTGATGGCTTCATTAAAATATGCGAAGTATATAACTGAAATAGTTTTTGAATACTAAAAATGTTCTTTTTGCCTTTGTTCCTCAATTCATTAATCCTTCGCTCATATGAAATGTCAAAATCTTCTAAATATTTTTGAATTAGTTTTTGAATGTCATCATTAGCTTTAAGTGAAAAAGCCTTAATCGGAGTTTGCGAATTGGTTGTTTCCGTTATTCTATATATTAAGTCATCATTATTTGTTTCGATGATTTTTACTAATAGATTTGTATCATTATTAAATTGTAAACTTTCTTTCTTATCGAGTTCTGTTTTTTCTTTTTTTGTTAAAGTGCCACCGCTTTCTTCCTTCGATTTTAGTTGACTGATTCTCTCCTTATTTTTCATGGCGGAATAAATGGCATTTGAAGTTTGACAGCCGTTTACAATCTGCAAATTATGGAGTTTGTATTTGTTGTTGGGTAATTCCTCCACCTTACTGCATGTCATGGTTAATCCATTATTATAACTCCAAAAATATTTAGCCTCTTTTTCGTTAGAGCTAGTATTTAGAATTTTCGAATTCAGATCACTGCGTTTAAAATAATCTCGAATATTGGCTTCAAATATTGAAGACTGATGTTTTCTTACTAATTCGGCAATTTCTTTACCGTTTACAATGCTGATGTAACCATTTAGTTTGTTTTTCTTATCAGTATCTGTTATGTATTTGAATGTTTTTTGATATTCAATGATATCAACTATATTTTGATATTTAAATGGGCCTTTAATCAATGCTTCACAATCCGTAATTAGTATCTTTTGGTTAGTATATCCGTTATTTTTTAGAACATTATCTATATCTGATAATGCATCTGTTAAGATTGTCTCAGAGTGAATATTCTTTTCAATACCTCCAAAAACGATATGACAATTAACTGAAATGTTTTCTGAAGGAAATTGACTGAACAAGTTGTTCTTAATTTCATTTAGCACATTCATTCTATTAAAGAAATATAAGTTGTCCGTATCTTCTATATTCTCATTAACAAGTACTTTTTCAATGCCATTTTTGAATTTCAACAAATCTGCCTGAGATACGCCGGCTCCTCGTTTAAACTGAAATAATTGAATTTTAAACTTTGTATCTTCATTATAATCTTCAAGTTGTTCAGGTTGCTCCACAAAATCATTAGATGCAGTGATATAAATTGCATCAATACCAAAATCATACTTTTCGCCTTTATAAGAAGAGTCTACTATTCCAGCCTCTATTTCATCTATATCTTTATCCTTAAATATACTGGCTAAAGCGAATAGCATGAATTCTGATCCAATAAGAGCATCGCCTTTAATGTCTTTTAGGTACTCCGAAAAATTTTCAACGCTTTTATTAATACTAGTTTCTAATACTTTGAATATACTCATTTTTGTTTTTTATATGCACCCAAATATAAGTTGCAAGTAAGTACAAAAGCTAAACCTAGCCGTGATAGAAGTGGAAAGCCCACAGCCACCACTATAGGGTGGCAAACTCCAGAAGGGGACTAAAGCTCAATCAAATAACCACGAATAAATCTACTTCTCCCTACGCGCTTTTAAATAACGGTCGGGGTAAAAAACCAATTGGATAAAATTGTATTCGAGCTGGCTAAAATTAAATTTTTGATTATCCACCTCAAATGAGGCGCGCGGGTACCAACGCAAATTGGTGCGCAGTATGAGGGCTTCGCTGGTTTTGCCCGGTACAATATCCCAGCCAAAGGTCACACCCGGGTTTATTTGATTTACACTTACTTCTTTTTGAGTAAGATCATTTTCCGTTTCGGTATAATCAATTTTATCATAGGCCACATTCAATCCGATATAAGGCGCAAAGCCCGAGTAATCAGTCAAAAATTTACTGGCCTCCAAAGCCAAGGATGTTTTTTGAATCGTTTGTTTAGTTCCAAAACCTTCACGTACAAATTGCGGATTACGAAAAGAGAGGGCCGTAAACATATTCCAATCATT
>CALGJW010000459.1 GCA_937930025.1 uncultured Saprospiraceae bacterium
CCTGTTAAGTAACGAAACCAGTTTAATTAAATCGCATAAATTATATTTCTGTGCTAAGGAAAGTCCGGCAAAGGGCAGGCAGATTTTCACTAATATCGAATAGCGCAAAATGGCAGCCAATTATTACTGCGCAATTGTGAACCTGCTTGCCCTTGGCCGAAAAGGCGGGCAGGTTTATACGAATTTCAAAAGTGAAAAGCCAAAAGTATCGAATGTGCGGTGCGTCGAAAAGCGCGAGTAGCTATCAACGAAATTTCAAAACTTGGGGCTTTACCCCAAGTTTTGAATTATTTTTTTTTGCTTAACTGCACTTCTTTTTTCAAAGAGGCTAATACTTTATTTCGGAATTTCCGCCTCAAAAGTACCGATAAAAATAATCGTATCGGGTTCGCCAAATCTACTTGGCGTGCTAGTCAACCTCGGCACATAAGCCAAATTCATAAACCCTTCTACATTCTGTTTATCTTTGGACACGTGCGTAAGTTCAAATCTTAAATCCTCATAGTCTTCTAGCAAGTCCCATTCAGACTCTGGTGTAGAATCCCCTGGAAATCTATTTTGATATCCAGAATGAATTTCTCTTGGATTTGATGAATCATATTTTATGGGAAAATATTCACCTTCTTCAAAAGGTAGATTACTTATATTAAATTTTCCAAACGGCGGATCAGGTTCAAATTCATTCGTAAATCTAATATTGAACTCACCAGGATACCTAGGGCTCGTTGAGGTGTTTATAATGCAATTCCAACTTGCATTATTTTTGTTAATAATAGATTCACCTGCATCAGAAATATTCTGAGCTTTATCGGCACAAGCTGAAAACAGTAAAAGTATAAGGGCTTTAAGATTATTCATTATCAAAGTTTTAGAAATTTGAAGGTTTTTAACCTTTACATTGCAATATAACAAATTGTACTCATTTCATTATTCTTTCTTTTCAATATTCGGTGAATTATGTTTGAGGATTAGCGGGTCTTCAAAATAATTAGCTCAACGCCTGTGTAGAAATTTAGATAATTCAATGGACGTATTTTTTGTCCAAAGTAGTAATACAATTAATATCGAATCTCAATTTTATGTGTATCGAACAAACTTGCTAAAGTAGCAAAGAATCCGCCTGGCGGCCGACAGGTTTCACTAACCATGCGTACCGCTTGGCAGGTTTGCACGAATATGACGTGTTCTACAAAATTACATGTTGAAATTAGAAGTACATAGAAGAAAAGGTAGTCTTGAAACCATATTGTAACTGATAAAATTCTGCTGATCAACGGGAAATACAATTGGAAAATTTGCTTGACCTAAGAAGGAGAATCCTATAAGTTACACTTCAACTGAAACTTACGGAACTTTTCAGAATAGAAATTTGTATTGAATTCAGTATCTTGTATGGAAAATCCTGTATAATAATGAGTAGACAAGAAATTAGTACTGAAATTCTGTTACTTCTGGATCAATTACCTGAAGAATCCTTGGAGTCTGTATTGAATTATCTTAAGGAATTAAAGGAATCTAAGCCAAATGGTATCAAATCATTTACAGTTTTAAACAAAATTCTCAAAGAGGATTCCAATCTTTTAAAACGTCTTGCGCAATGATTGAATTTGATGAAGTCCTTCAAATTCATGAAATTCTTGTAGAAAAATTCGGTGGTCTTAAAGGTTTAAAGAACGAAGATGGTCTTAGATCTGCTTTAGCAAGACCATTTATGGAATTTGATGGATCACAATTATATGACGATGTAGAATCAAAGGCAGCCGGCATAATTGAAAGCATACTAACAAATCATCCATTTAATGATGGAATTAAAAGAACAGGTTAAGTTCTTATGAAAATGCTTCTTATATCAGAAGGGAAAGATATTGTTGCATCGGAAGAAGATAAATATCAATTTATCATTAAGATTGCATCTGGTGAATTAAAATTTGAAGAGATAAAAATGTGGCTCCAAAGTAAAATAAAAAGGGTGTAGAACAGACGATGATGATGACATGTTCGTTCCTTACAGGTCACCTATTGCCAGGCAGATTGTTTTACGCATTTATTCCCAAGAAATATTGGTTCGCAATTACTAATTTTCACGAATTAAGTTAGGCACATTAAAAAACTGGTGTAATTCTTTCTAACGCTAACTCCATTTGCTGAAGACCAAGAATTATGAAACGCGAAACCTATAGCGTAATTTCGAAAATGTTGTGAGTGGAATCGCAGACTTGCAGCCTGCCTCTTGCGGTATATCGTAGCTAGACAGCTATACAAAAGGTAATTCACTGGACGAATTTTTGTCTAAAGTCTTAATACAATTAATATCGAATCTCAATTTTATGTGTATCGAACAAACTTGATAAAGTAGCAACGAATTACACTAATTTTCACGAATATGACGTGATTGTTTTACGCATTTATTCCCACGGAAAATTGCTTCGCAATTACGAATTTTCACAAATTAGAAACACACTGATCTTTGTAATTAAAGAATGCCGATAAGAAAATATTAATTCAATCCATAAATTGCTTAGGCGAAAAAGAAATTTTGAGCTAGTTGAACATTATTTTCTATCTTGCTAAAAAAGTAATCATGCGAATTATCGTCTATCTTTTATTTGCGTTTTCCTATCAGTTAAGCACAGCTCAAATTGCTCCTAAAAACAGTCTTGAAGCTTTGAACGAATTGAAGGAATTTATTGCGATTCCAAATTTCGGTTTAAAGAAGGAGGATATTGAAAAAAATATGGTTTGGTTATCGGAGGCCTTTGGCAAAAGAGGATTTTCTTCGGAAGTCTTACCAACTGATGGCAACCCATTGTTCTTTGCAAAGCTGACTGTAGATGAGCAATTGCCAACGGTATTGTTTTATATGCATTTGGATGGTCAAGCAGTGGATAATAGTAAATGGAATCAAAAGAATCCTTATCAGTTGACTTTAAAATCTCAAGATGAAAATGGAGCGTGGCAAGAACAACCTTGGGAATCCTTGTCGTCGAAAATTGATCCGGAATGGAGAATTTTTGGTAGATCTGCCTCGGATGATAAAGGACCAATTATCGCTTTTTTGAATGCCATAGATTTAATGAAAGGAAAGCAAATAGCTTTCAACATCAAAGTGGTATTAGATGGGGAAGAAGAATTAGGATCGCAACCTTTGGCTGCAGCGCTAAAGATTTATAAAGAGAAATTTGCAGCCAAGGTTTTAATAATCAATGACGGAGCAGTTCACATTTCTGGAAAGTCAACGATCAACTTTGGTTGTCGCGGAAATACTACCATAAACATGACTACCTATGGCCCGATTCGTTCTCAACATTCTGGGCATTATGGTAATTACTCCCCCAACCCAATTTTCCGCATGTCGCATTTGTTAGCCAGTATGAAAGATGAAGACGGACGTGTTTTGATTGAGGGATATTATGATGGGATTGAATTTGATGAAACGACTAAAACGGCATTGGCAGCTGTACCAGATGACGAAGCAGCAATTCAAGACTATTTACAAATAGCCGAGTCGGAAAAAGTTGGTAATAACTATCAAGAAGCTTTGCAATATCCTTCGCTGAATACACGAGGGATTTCAGCAGGTTGGGTTGGAGCTCAAGCTCGGACTATAATTCCAGCTACAGCAACGGTAGCCA
>CALGJW010000460.1 GCA_937930025.1 uncultured Saprospiraceae bacterium
TACACAAATGATGCGTGTATGTATATGTTTTCGCAAGGTCAAGGAACTGTAATGGAAAACTATACTGGAAATAGTTTAAGTATTTTGACAACGAATGCTCCAATAGTTTGTAATGGTCAATCTGGACCAACCTGTTTTGATGGAATTCAAAACGGAAATGAAACCGGAATAGATTGTGGAGGTCCAGATTGCCCGGCTTGTGCAATTTGTAGTTCGCAAGGAAACAATACTTCAGACGAATGGATAGAGTCTGTAGTTATCGGTTCCTATACTAATATCTCTGGTGACAACGGAGGTTATGCCGACTTTACGGGGACTCCTTTTGATGTCACTCAAAATGCAACGATTAATTTTACATTAACACCAGGATGGTCTGGAACTGTTTACCCAGAATATTTCAGAATTTGGGCGGATTTGAATAATGATTATGATTTCGATGATGCAGGAGAAATGTTGTATGATCAGGGAAGTGCCAATACAAATGGAAATCAAACTGGAAGTTTTATTATTCCGACCACAAGTATTATTGGTGAAACGACGCTAAGAGTAAGCATGAAATATAATAATTCGCCAGAACCTTGTGAGACTTTTACTTTTGGTGAAGTGGAAGACTATACCATTAACATCGTTGATCTTCCTCCAGCTCCTCCAAATGATTTATGCAGTAATGCACAGGTAATTTTTGCCGGAAACTTTCCAGGTACATTAATAGATGCAACAACCACAGGGAATCCTGTTGATTGCGCTGGGCTTACTATTGATGGCTCAGCTGTATGGTACTATTTAAAATCAAATGGTTCTGAAACTTACAACTTTGATGTTTGTGGTGCCTCATTCGATACCCGTCTACATTTATTTAGTGGAAATTGTTTTGGTTTAAACTGTGTCACCTCTAACGATAATTTTTGTGGGGATGATGCTCAAATTATTTATTCTATTCCATCAAACCCGACGGATACTGATTTCTACCTCCTCGTTTCGGGGACTGGTGCTAGTACGGGAACTTTCTTACTTAATGTTTCGGCAAATGCATTAGCGGTAGAATTGTCCTCATTTACTGGAAAAATTACTGAGTACGGAAATGAGATCTCTTGGACCACTGCAAGCGAGTCTAGCCTTTCTGCCTTTGAAATCCAACGGTCTAATAATTTATTTAGTTGGGAAACTCTTGACGTGGTATCACCTAAAGGAAGTGTCTCGGTTGGGGCAACATATCAGACAATTGATAAAGATTATTTCGGGATTAGCTACTACCGTATCTTGTCAAAAAATTTAGACGGTACCCAACAGCTTTCGGAATTCATCCAACTTAAAAGAGACGATGAGCAACTGAGAATCGATCTATACCCAAATCCAGCAAGTGATTTTGTGACCATCGATATTCAATCTGCTAAAAACGCTTCAGGGAATTTGGAAGTTCGTGATGTTAGCGGTAAAATAATTCACGCACAAGAGGTAAAGATTGTAAATGGACGCCAGCAACAGCGATTAGATATTGAGCACTGGGCTGCAGGGGTTTACTTTTTACAATGGCAATTAGACGGAGAAATAAAAAACAGCAGAGTTGTTAAAAAATAACATAATTGGAAATACAAAAGCCCAGCAAATTTGCTGGGCTTTTTATTTACACCGTTTGGATTATGTCGTATTCTGTTAAAATGTGCAAGCCTCCTGCCTTGTCTTTGGCAACTACTGCCGGTAGTTTTTTGGTAATAAAATGAACCAATTTTTTACAAGATAAATCTTCATTTACAACTTGAAATGGTTCGCCCATAATAACAGAAATTTTCTTATCTCCATTGTTCATCGGATTTTCTAAAAGGAAGCTTAAAATGCTACTTTCAGTTACCGATCCTACCATTTCTTTTTCTTTGTAAACAGGAAGCTGAGAAAGATCTCGTTCCTTCATGATGTTGAATACCTCTTTTACACTATTGTCAGGACTTACTGTTATAAAATGTTTATCTGTCTTTTTTGCAATAACATCTTTTACCTTTAATTCATCATCCAAAAATCCACGCTCTCGCATCCATTCATCATTGTATAGCTTTCCAACATATCGTGAACCGTGGTCATGAATAACTACAACGACCACATCATCCGCTGACAATTTATCCTTTAATTGATTTAGCCCGGCAAATGCAGATCCAGCGGAATAGCCTAATAAAAGACCTTCTTCCCTAGCCAGTCTTCTACACATCAAAGCCCCATCTTTATCAGATACTTTTTCAAAATGATCTATTAAAGAAAAGTCCACGTTCTTTGGCAAAATGTCTTCTCCTATACCTTCGGTAACGTATGGATAGATTTCCTTCTCATCGAATTCACCAGTTTCATGATATTTCTTAAATACAGACCCATAGGTGTCAATTCCCCAAATTTGGACATTGGGATTTTGCTCCTTCAAGTATTTCGCAGTGCCAGAAATAGTACCTCCAGTTCCCACTCCGACAACGAGATGCGTAATCTTTCCTTCCGTTTGCTCCCAAATTTCTGGTCCCGTAGATTCGTAATGCGCTAGTCTGTTTGATAGGTTATCATATTGATTGACCCAAAAAGAGTTTGGGATTTCCTGGCTTAATCTTTCAGCTAC
>CALGJW010000461.1 GCA_937930025.1 uncultured Saprospiraceae bacterium
AATCGAAAATTGATCACTTAGGTTTTGCCTGATAGCGGACGCTGGTTGCTTGACAATTTATAAGTACGTACTTCAATATTCTAATTGCAAGCAGCAATATCGTGTCCTTCTCTGTAGAAGGTAGAGTGTGGCGTGCCGTCCTCTGCTGTCCAATTAATGACCTTGTTGTTGCATTTGAAATTTGGTACAAGTCGGGAGTAGTTGCCAAAGTTAAGATCGACGACCACGGTATTGCCATTATATTTCCAATCGTTTCCGTGGATGCTTGGGTTGAGTTCCATAAAATGCGCTAGGGAAGGAAATTCGCCATTGCTAGCGTAGAGGGTAAAACGTTTGTCTTTTGTGAATTCGTAACGAATAGATTGGTCAAAGCCTTCCAGTACCCATCGGCCCTCGAGGGTTCTTTCAGAAACACCTTGGTCAACGTGGATAGGAAATAATACTTCTTTGTCGCAGCTGATCATTGTTACAGCTATTGTTAATACTAGCAATATATTTTTCATTCTTTTTGGTTTTGTGCGGGATACATTTGAATTATCCTGCGGTTATTTGATACTTCAAATCTAGGGCGAATGGGCTGGGACGACAAGTAGAAAGGATTCTATTAATAAGGTTTCTAAGGGTAAATTAAAGTATGTTTTCCTTATGGGAATAGGCTGTTTTTTGAATGTATTAATTAGGCGTCAACTGAGAATATATAGAAATATTTTTAACGTTTTTTTAAGAGTTCGCAGTTATTTTTCTGTCCATTAAGAGGTTTTCAAACCTGCGTTTGCCAAGCCCAAAAGGATTGGGAAGTACCCCAAAAGACCTATAGCCCAGTGCAAAAGCACCGGGCTATAGAAAAGCATCGGATTACAATTCGTCATCGTAAAACCAATTTATTAGTCAGGGATTCTAATTTTATTATTATTTAATAATAAATTTACCCGGATGCATTATTTTCCTTTTTTCATCTTGTATGGTAAAGAAATACAATCCTACAGGCAACTGATTTCTGTGAATTCGGTAGACATCCCCTCTTGGCTCGGCATTATAAAAAAATAGCATAAAAAACACCCAATGAAAAAACTGAAAAATACCCTCAAAAAAATCCCAATCCTAAACAAAGCCTTGCGCCATGTTTACCAAAAAATAAACCCTAATAAAAACACGACCAACTACTGGCTCCAAAAAATATGCGCCAACCGGCCAATACAAGTCCTGCAAATCGGCTCCAACGACGGAATCAGCGGAGATCCACTAAACCAACTGATCAAAGAAAATCCCCAATGGCAAGTCCTGTTCGTAGAACCCATTCCTGATTTATTTGAACAACTGAAGCGGCAATATGGCGCCAACAAAAGATTTAAGTTTGAGAATGCCGGAATAAACGAAGACGGCCACCAACAAAAATTCTATCAAATCGCAGACGCCGCTTTCCAGGAAATACCAGACTTATCTGAAGACTACAAACAAATCGGCTCCTTTTCAAGAGCGCAAGTTGAAAAATTATCCACCCCAGCCCTCCAAAAATTCATACAAGCATTGGACGTCAACTGCAGGACTTTAGAAAACTTACTCACCACCCACAAAATAGAAACGATTGACCTCTTACACATAGATGCAGAAGGCTACGATTGGAAAATCCTTTCCCAACTCAATTTAGAAAAATACCAACCAGCAATCATCCTTTTCGAGCACCTCAATTTAGAAGAGCGGGAGCGAAAAGAGGCGCATACTTTTTTGATGGAGCACTATTTTATTTTTGCTATGCGGATTGATTATTTGTGTATTCGGAAGGATACGGTGGACGTGGGGGATTTTCGGGGGGTGGGTTTGATCAT
The DNA here is from genome assembly GCA_937930025.1 of uncultured Saprospiraceae bacterium. Classification (GTDB taxonomy): domain Bacteria; phylum Bacteroidota; class Bacteroidia; order Chitinophagales; family Saprospiraceae; genus JABDJM01. The sequence continues at coordinate 1,827 of CALGJW010000461.1, forward strand.
GGTGGAGTAGGGGCGGGACGGAAGCAACCTCGCTGTTGCCCAGCCGAACTGGTAAACGGGGTTTGTTCTAGTGTGTTCTGTTAAGGGAGGTGCGTTTGTCTTTTTGTGAAACTTGGTTGAATGTTTTTTAGTATTTAGTTTTTTTTTATGTAAAAGTTGCTTAATTATGTACTTAGGTGGGGATTACCTGCAAGATTGTGGGTATTTATAATTGTAGACAATCATAACACTTGAATAGCATATAAATTATTATTGAATATGGATATAGAATTCATGCGGCCTTTAAATAATTATCCTAATGTTTGGTTAGCTAAAGATGTTCAAATCAATCGAAAAGTAATTGTAAAATTTGATTCCGACAAAGAAAGTAGTTTCTTGATAGAAAGTGCGAAAGCATTAGTTAGAGTCAGGCATATTAATATTGTAAAGATATTTGCTGTTACTGTTTTAGAGCATCCAGAAACGAACGAGGCTACTGAATGTATTGTAATGAATTATATTGAAGGGAATACGCTATTGAGACTTCTAGATAATAATATAACAGTAACTACTTTATTTAAACTAGGGAATCAACTAATAGATGCGATTGAAGCAATACATGCAAATGGTTTGGCACATGGTGACTTGCATGATGAAAACATCTTAATTTCTAGTGAAGAAGTTCTTAAGATTATTGACATGTATCCTAATAGATCTTTCTCAAAACTGACTGAAACAAACAAAGAAACTAGGATACAAAGTGATTTGATTTCTTTACTGAGAATATTAATAGAAATGTTTAGAGGTTCTAGTCTGAGAAAAAAAACAAGCTTATTTAGCGATTCTTTAAACAAAGAAAAATTGAGTATTCGTGAAATAAGAAAAGCCTTTGCTTTACAATTTGAAAACGGGAATACATCTCATTTTAATGAGATAGAAAAGCTTATTGAAAGGAGAAAACAACTTACGAGGTTAGTAGAAAGGGATAACTCTCAAATAAAGTATATAGACGAAATAAAAAAGATAGAAAAATCAATTGAGGATGAGCGGAAAGAAATTGAAAAATTAGTTAATAATATTCATAAATATTCCTCATCAGGCATTTTATCAAAAAAAATAAAAAGAATCAGAGAATATGTCTATCAAGGTAATTATGGAAGTGCGTCAGATGTTATGATTGAAATGGATGTGGAAGAATCACGAATAAGATTTATACATCAACAACTTGATATTCCTCCTGAATATATAGATTTAATTGATTATGAAATATCAAGTGGACATGAAAGTTCAGACGGATTGTTGTATGATTATGTTGTTACATTTAGTGAAGACTCTCCTCAACATTTATTGGAAAAAATACAAGGAATAGAAAAATCGGATGGCAAATATTATTTGATAATACCTGCCTGGGAAATAGACAATCAAGAACCTGATTTTTTTGAAGAAGAAGATCTTTACTAATCAGAAAAATAAAATATAGACTGTCTACAACAAAATTAACCAACGGCCATTG
>CALGJW010000462.1 GCA_937930025.1 uncultured Saprospiraceae bacterium
CCAATCCTAATCCTTCAGAAAAGTTACTGGCTCTTTCATACTGCGGTTCAAGGACCCAATCTCCTTTTGTGTTTATGTATCCCCAAAGTTCCCCTTTTTTGACCGCTGCAATCCCTTCCTTAAAGTTTAATGCTCTGTCAAATTCTGCGGCAATCTTTACTGCTCCGGTATAATCGATATACCCAAATTTGCCATTTATATCGACTTTGGCTAAACCCTCTTGAAAACTTCCGGCAGCCTTATATCTGAACGGAATTGCTACCGCTTTTTTTTCATCTAAAAAGCCCCATTTTCCATCCTTTTGAGCTGCGGCAAGTCCTTCTGAGTAATTCAATAAGTAGTCAAAAACGGGTTTGATGAAAAATATTCCATTTAAGTCGATCATCCCCCATTTACCATTTTCTTTAACAGCTGCTCTATTGCTTTGAAAAACATTCGCTTCTTCAAATCTAGGGGGAACAACCCAGCTCCCTTCCCGATTAATAAATCCATAAAGATTTTTTTCTTTCGCGCATGCCCTTCCTTCTTGAAAAGCGGAAAGGTTGTCGAACACTGGTTGTATTTGGAAATTCCCCAAGCGATCGATGTAGCCAGAGTTGAATTTCATTGCTTTGGTGTCAACAAATCCCGCTGTAGCTAAGCCTTCGGAATACGCATCTAAAAGTTGATATTTTAATGGGATGATTACTGCTCCTCTAGTATCAATAAATCCACTTATGCCACCCTTGGACATCAGCGCTCTGTTTTCTCTAAAGTCAGTAGTCATGTCCCATTGTAAAGTGCTAAACGCCCAACGATAGTCCTTGCGATTTTGCGACAATAGGAAAAAAGGGAGAAATAAAAATAGTATCAGAAGTCGAATGTGCATGGATACAAATATAATAGCTAATAAAATCAGATGTCTAAATATTCAACTAATAGGGCTTTTGTATTAACATATGAAACAATCTCGTAATGTTAAAATAAAGGGCTGATTCTTATGGTTTTAAAGGGATTTTTTCTAGTTTTGTGGACTTCTTCTTCCGAAAATTACTATTTGAATCAATCTACGGCCTTTCCGGCCACTATTTTTTAATCTTTTTAAAAAACACGCTTCGATATGAATAATCGAGTAATTCTGCTAATAGCATTGCTAGTAGCATGGATAGGTATCGGGCTTTGGCTTTGTAACAAATATTTCTGCAATGCCTCACCCTCCGAATCTATTTCACAAAGTTCTTTAGCTCCCGCAGCAGCAGCAACCACAGCAGGTCTTTGGAACTATGATGATGGTAACAAGTTTTCAGAGTCATCCATGACTAGATACATTTATGGTTTAAATGGTGCAAACCATATTAACGCTGGAAACGAAGAGTTGATAAATAACGAAAATGCGATAAGCGGTTACCTAAAAGGGAATCCTGATCGTGAATTGGAAATCGTTGGTCATTACAAAGACAACGAAAAAAATAATAGCCTGATGCCAACTTTGGGACATGCTCGTGCAGATGTCGTAAAAGATAGGCTTATGGCTTTGGGAATACCTGCAAAGCAACTGACCATTAATGGAGCCCTTTTGCCGGAAGCTAATAAATGGTCAAACGCAAAAGAAGTAACCCACGGAATTGATTTTAATTTTTCTGCCGCATCAGCTGACGCAAGATTATCTGAAATTAAAAACCGCCTCTTTGGAAAGCCATTAACGGTTTATTTCAAAACTGGTGAAAATCAGATCAGCTTCTCAGCTGACCAACGAAAAGACTTCAATGATATGCTTTACTACATGGAAAATGTATCAGAAAGTAAATTGAACATTGGAGGTCACACTGATTCTGCAGGTGGAAGAAGAGCTAATATCGCCCTTAGTCAAAAGAGAGCAGAGTTTGTTGCGGATTACCTAACTACCAATGCTGGTGTAAAAGCCGACAGAATGGCTAAGGAAGGATTTGGTCCAAACAATCCAATCGCTACCAATGATACTTCTGAAGGAAAAGCGAAGAATAGAAGAGTCGAAATTATCCTTAACTAACCCACAAATAAAATTAAATAATTATGTTTTTTATAATTAGCTGTTTTTGGTTACCACTTTTCTGGTTACTTGGAGCAGGCCTTTTAGGAGGTCTCGCAGGGTACTACTGGAGAGATAAAATAATCAATTTGTTGAGAGGAGATCTAGATACCTCCAAAACAAAATATACTGCACTTCACAATGATCATAGCGAACAATTAAGCCTTCATGGTGCATTGAATTCTAGGTATCAAACTTTAGAAGGAGAGTATTCCGGACTACAATCGTCCGTGAATGATTGGAAAAGTAAGTACAATTCAAGGCATAAAGAGTATGGCATATTAGAATCTAAATTTCATGATTTAGAGCAAAGTCATAACGGTTTTAAGAGCAATTCCAAAAAAGAATACGATGGGTTGCATGCAGAATACAAAGAAATCGAATCTAAGTATTCAACTTTGAGCGGGACACACAAAAGTGACCTCTCGCGTATTGCTTCATTGGAAAAAGACGTGCAAGCTGCTCAAAAGGAATCTCATTCTTATCAGAAATCAATGAAAGATTGGGAAGCTAAGTATAACGCGTTGAATTTGAAATGGGAAAAAGAATCTAAAGCTATTTCTGAGCAAGATGCTAAGTTGAAAGAAATGTCTGTCCAGGTTAATGATTGGCAAATGAAGTATTCTACGCTAGAAGGTAATTCTGCAAAAGAAGCTGAAAAGGTCCAAACTTGGAATAACAAATACAAGACACTTGAAATGGACTATAATGGTAAAGTGAAAGAACTTTCAGCTTTATCTACTCAACTCGGAAGTTGGGAATCAAGATATAGTAAACTAGAAACTACTTTGACTCAAACTAAGGAACAGCTAAATGCTAAGCCTAAAGAGATTATTAAAGAAGTTCCAGTTGAAAAAATTGTCGAAAAGATCGTTACCAAAGAGGTTCCTGTAGACAAGATCGTTGAGAAGATTGTAACTAAGGAAGTTCCTGTAGAAAAGATTGTCTATAAGGATAAGATTGTCGAAAAGATCGTTACCAAAGAAGTTCCAGTTGAAAAGATTGTTTACAAGGATAAATTTGTTGACAAGATCGTTGAGAAGATTGTAACTAAGGAAATAAAAGTTCCAGTCGAGAAGATTGTAGAAAAGATCGTAACGAAGGAAGTAAAAGTACCTGTTGAGAAAATTGTATACAAAGATAAGATTGTAGAAAAGATCGTAACGAAGGAGGTAAAAGTACCTGTTGAGAAGATTGTCTACAAGGATAAGATTGTAGAAAAGATCGTAACGAAGGAAGTAAAAGTTCCAGTCGAAAAGATTGTGTACAAGGATAAGATCGTAACGAAGGAGGTGAAAGTTCCTGTAGAAAAGATCGTATACAAGGATAAGATTGTAACGAAGGAAGTAAAAGTTCCAGTAGAAAAGATTGTATACAAGGATAAGATCGTGACGAAGGAGGTGAAAGTTCCTGTAGAAAAGATCGTATACAAGGATAAGATTGTAACGAAGGAAGTAAAAGTTCCAGTAGAAAAGATCGTAACTAAGATCAAAGAAGTAAAAGTTCCAGTTGAGAAAATAGTAAACGTAAAAGTCGAAGACAAAAAGATTACTAGGGCCTTACATGCTGAAATTGAAGAACTGAAGAAGGAAATGGCTTCAATGGATCGAAAGCTTAAGCGTAAACCAAAAGAAATCATTCGAGAAATTGAAGTGATTAAAGAGGTTCCTGTTGAAATCATCAAAGAGGTTGAAGTAGTTAAGGGATTAGACATGAAAGCGCTTCAAGCTATGTTGGCTAACGCGGGTACCGTTGAGACTAGTCGTAAGGTTGTTGGAACAACAACTAATAAGAAGAGAGGAAAAGTTGTTGAAAGAAAAGAAGTCAAAGCTAAAGCGGCTAAAAAGACGGTTGCCAAGGTGACGAAAAAGAAAGTTACTGCCAAGGTTACTAAGAAGAAGACCACAGCTAAGGCTAAAGGTAAAGTCAAGAAGGACGATTTGAAGAAGATCGAAGGAATCGGACCAGCAATTGAGAAATTGCTACACAAGGCTAAGATCTATACCTTCGAAGCTTTAGCAGATTCAAAGGTTACTACGCTTAGAGCAATCCTTGAAAAAGGTGGTTCTAGATTTACCATGCATGATCCAGGAACTTGGGCCAGACAATCTAATTTGGCTGCTAAAGGTAAATGGGACAGATTGGCTAAACTACAAGACGATTTAAATGGAGGAAGAAAGCGTTAAGCTTCTCTTCAAAATAATATTGGAAAAGGCCGTCTCTGCAAAGAGACGGCCTTTATATTTTTTACCCTAAAATGATCTAATTTAGTTTTAATCCAACTGGCCAATTAAAGCCTAATTTTTTCTATAACAATTCAAATGGGTCCACTGCCAAATCCATGTCCTCTAAAGAATTTCCAGCCTTTAAGTCACTAATATCTAAGTCCAACATGCCGTTATGAAAAGTGGAGATCACCGCGCCAGTTTCAACGGTCTTCCAATCTTCCCAAGTCCATTCTGCTCCGCCAAATGGAATAATTTTTACCCACATCTTATACTTCGTTGGAAGTCCTTTTTCATCAAAAAACCAAAGGTAACTATCCCCAGGGGTCACTCCGCCAGAGCCATATTTCACCATCAATGCATCTTGTCCCTCGTAATTAACCAAGGTGTGGGTTGTTCCACTATCCATAATTTTCGAAGGTGCATTTAGCCAAAAAGAATCATTACACCAAAATTCCCATGCCTTTCGGATGATCTTGCTGGCGGCCTCATTTGGTAAAACTTTACCATCTTTTTTTGCCAAGCCTCCAATAGCATTGATATCCAAAAGCACTTCATAGTCATCCCAAGTCACTTTGCAATGATGCCTATCCCTGTCCCATAAAAAAGTATGCATTCCTTTAAATGTCCACTGCACATATGCAGTACTGTCCCAGGCCGGCTTATTAATTGCCTGAAATAATTGTTGCACCATTTGATCCGTCTTCGGATCTACTTTGCCGGTAGGTATGGGTTCGTTGAGATAGAAAAACAGTCCAATTAACAATAAGATTAATAGACCAGTACCAATTCCAAACCACTTAGCAATCTTCAATAGCTTCTTTTTCATATTCTCACAGTATTTTCGCAAAGATTAGGCATTAAAATTGGATTTCAGTATGTTCTGAGTAGATTATTCTGCATCGCAATCAAGCGAATACTATCTTTGCCATCCCAAATTTAGCATACTTATGTATAATGGAAAAAAAGTGATTGTTGTATTACCTGCATACAATGCTGCACTCACACTAGAAAAAACATATCGGGAAATACCATTTGACTTAGTGGATGAGGTCATCCTATGTGATGATGCTAGTAAGGATAACACCTCCGAATTAGCTCGTAAAATAGGAATCAAACATGTCATTGTACATGAAAAAAATAAAGGGTATGGAGGAAATCAAAAAAGTCTGTACAATAGGGCTTTAGAATTAGGAGGAGATATCGTCATAATGTTACATCCCGATTATCAATATACACCTAAATTGATTCCTGCTATGGTAAATATTATTGGAGACGATCTTTACCCTGTAGTCTTAGGATCAAGGATATTGGGAAAAGGTGCGCTAAAAGGCGGAATGCCACTTTACAAGTTCATCGCCAACAGATTCCTAACCCTGACTCAGAATTTTCTAGTCAATTATAAGCTTTCAGAATATCATACGGGATATAGAGCGTTTTCTGCAGATGTCTTGCGCGGCATAAATTTCAATGAGAATAATGATGACTTCGTCTTCGATAACGAAATGTTGAGCCAAATCATTTATGCAGGTTTTGATATAGGGGAAGTAACCTGCCCAACAAAGTATTTTGAAGAGGCCAGCTCAATCAACTTTCAAAGATCTGCCAAATATGGGTTGGGAGTACTAAGAGTCTCTATAGGGCATTTCTTTAACAAAATCGGGATAGCTGATTCAAAATTGTACAAAAAGAAATAAGAGGAAATTACGCATGAATCAAACATCTTTTCAATTCAAAAAGATATCCAACCGAGGAGTTTTAGGTGTATTCAATTGATTTACAGACCTTTTCAATGCAGGTCAAAACACAAATAGAGTCTTACTCTTTGCTAGTGTTCAATCTGAATACCCTTTTAGCCCCATAAAGAGAGGCTAATACCAATGTGTAAATTATAGTTGCAGTCATACTTCACTCGCTAATATAGTAAAACATGCTTGATTTCCATGTTTGTGTTTGGTCAAATCAAGCATCTTTGGGTTCAGAAACTTTCAAAACCCTACCTTTGACAAGTAATTGACAGATTTGAGAAACAAGCAGCAACTAGCAGAATACCTTAATCTTGCAGTCGAAAGGTTTAATCAACCCGGCTTTATTAAGGATGATCCGATTTCAATTCCTCATTTATTCTCAAAAAAACAAGATATCGAGATTATGGGGTTTTGGGCAGCAACTTTGGCCTGGGGCCAACGGAAAACCATAATCAACAATTGCCACAAGTTAGTTCAGCTGATGGATGGATCACCCCATGACTTCATCCTCAATCACCAAGAGAAGGATAGGAAATCGTTCTTGGACTTTAAACATCGTACATTTCAAAACATAGATACACTTTACTTCCTTGAGTTTCTTCAACAGCATTATAAACAATCTTCAACTCTCGAATCCGCTTTCCTAGAAGGTCATGATCCTAAAGCTGATACAACAGAAGGCGCTTTAATGGGTTTTCATAATTACTTCTTTAGTTTGGAGTTTGCGCCCCAGCGTACCAAAAAACATGTAGCCACACCTGCTCGAAAAAGTGCTTGCAAAAGACTTAATATGTTTTTAAGATGGATGGTAAGAAAAGATAATAAGGGAGTTGACTTTGGTATTTGGAAAAAAATCAAACCGGCTCAACTGCAAATGCCACTGGATGTTCATGTGGAACGAGTGGCTAGATCCCTTGGGTTGCTAAAAAGAAAACAAAGAGATTGGCAATCCGCGATAGAACTTACAAATGCATTGAAAATTTTTGATAAAAATGATCCTGTCAAATATGACTTTGCACTATTTGGTCTTGGAATACTTGAAAAAAACCAAACGCCATTAAAATAAAAAAGCCCCAGCAGTTCATGCCGAGGCTTTTCATTTTTATCTTTTAAGTTTATTCTTTATCAATACTTAATTCCTGAATCACATCTTTTCCACCAACCGAAGTCATGTAAAGAAAGACACGGAATGATTCACCAGCAGTATTCAAAGAAAAGATAGAATACTTAGAATCCTTTCCCTTTGAACTTCCTTGGTGTACTTGACTACAGGATTTTGGAGGATGGTCTGCAAAAAATTGCTTCAACGCAGTACTAGCTTCAGACTTATTGTAAAGGTCCCCATCATCTAAGATGGTTAACTCGATAGTATTATCGAAGTGCGAACTTATCGTGGAAACATCTCCATTTCCTAAGGCTTTGCTTATATCCTGTATGCCAAACTGCGTCATCCCCATCATAGGAAGCGCAAGTAATAAATACAGTAAGTTTTTCATAATAACCGATTAATGATTAAATAAGGTCATATTTCATGCCATTCAAATCAAATTCAAATTAGCACATTATTCCTAACTATAAGACGACTTTTTCCAATTAGTAGTAACCAAACTGCCCAAAACTTTGTTGAAGTACTTGGTAATTAGCTAATTCTAGGACTAGTAAGCAGCAACAAAATGCTTAAAATCAGATACTTACTATAAACGACAGCCGAGCTAGTTAAATTATGTTAACACTTGAAAAGAACCTCCAATTAAAGCACATTTTTATCTAATTACCAGCAATTTGAAGTTGGGTTCACCAAAAAACGTATTTTCCCGCCATGAAAGAAAAGCGAGTGATGTTGGCCATTCTAGATGGCTGGGGAATTGGAAAAGATCCATTAGTAAGTGCCATTGCTCAGGCTAAAACTCCTGTAATGGATAGGCTAATGCAAAAGTATCCTTCTGCAGAGTTAATTACATTCGGAGAAGAAGTAGGACTTCCAGATGGACAAATGGGTAATTCGGAGGTAGGACATCTAAATATTGGAGCAGGTCGAGTGGTGTATCAAGAGTTAGCTAGAATAAATAAAGCCATTAAGGAAAAAACATTGATGAGTCACCCCGTGCTAATTGATGCATTGGAAAAAGCGACTGAGAAAAACCAAAGAGTCCATCTGATGGGTTTAGTTTCAGATGGTGGAGTGCATTCACATATTAATCATCTTTTAGCGCTTACAGATATTGTTGAAAAAGCTGGCGTAAAAAATTCTTTCATTCACGCATTTACCGATGGACGTGATGTGTCCCCAACTTCCGGAAAAGGATTTTTAAACACTGTCCAAGAACATATCAAAAACACCAACACAAAAGTTGCCACCGTTGTCGGAAGGTACTATGCGATGGATCGAGATAAGCGTTGGGAAAGAATCAAGCTAGCCTATGAATTATTAGTACATGGAAAGGGAATAAAGACAAAAGATGTATTGGCGGAAGTTCAGGCCCAATACGATAAGGAAATAACGGATGAATTTTTAAATCCTATTCAAAATATAGATGATAAAGGAAATGCTATTGGTTCCATCCAAAATGGAGATCTAGTGCTCTGTTTTAATTTTCGTACCGATCGACCAAGACAAATTTCCGAGGCGTTAACTCAAATTGATTTTCCAGAACAGGAGATGAAAAAACTTTCCTTGGATTATTTAACCATGACTTCTTATGATAGTTCTTACAAAGGTGTAAAAGTGCTTTTCGAAAAGGATGACTTAGTAAAAACTATGGGTGAAGTAATCGCAGACCACGGTCTAACTCAGGTGCGAATCGCTGAAACGGAAAAATATCCCCACGTTACTTTTTTCTTTAACGGGGGTCGAGAAGAAGCTTTTGAAAATGAAAAAAGAATAATGATTCCCTCACCCAAAGTGGCAACCTATGATCTACAACCTGAGATGTCGGCCGTTGAATTAACAGAGGCGATTTTGGAAGAAATGAAAAATAATCAACCGAATTTCATTTGTCTCAATTTTGCAAATACAGATATGG
>CALGJW010000463.1 GCA_937930025.1 uncultured Saprospiraceae bacterium
CATTTTCCTTAGCTATGGAAATAGATGGATTAGAAGCAGTATTTTTATACACAAATGACAAAGGTGAATTGCAGGAAAAAGCAACACCAGCAATTCAAAAAATGATTAAAAGATAACTATGGAATTCGAATTAGAAAAAGATATTTGTTTTTTTGATGTAGAGTCAACTGGGCTGAATGTCGTCCGGGACAGAATTATACAAATTGCATTTGTAAAAATACCTGCAAATGGAGGAAAGGAAACAGAGTTTGAGGCGCTGATAAATCCTGGGGTTCCTATCTCGGCTGAATCCATGAGTGTACACGGAATCACACCGGCAATGGTGGCGAGTAAACCTACTTTTCAACAAATTGCTCAAAAAATTCATGACTTTATTGGTGACGCCGATTTGGCGGGTTACAACTCCAATAGGTTTGATGTTCCTATTTTATTAGAAGAATTTGCTAGGGTAGGAATGGAGCTGGACATGACAAATAGAAAAACCATTGATGTTCAACGCATATTCTATAAAATGGAACCTCGAACCTTAGCTGCTGCGCATCTTTTTTTTACAGGAAAAAGAATGGAAAATGCACATGATGCTTTGGCAGATGTTAAAGCAACAATCAATGTGATGCGTGGACAATTAGAAAAATATAAAGGCGTTGACCTATATGACGACAATGGTTTGGTCGAAGCCAACCCAGTACGCAACGATATGAAGCAGTTGCACGATTTTACTAATGATAGTGGAATGATCGATGCTACTCAACGATTAAAATACAATCGTGATGGAGTTATCGTTTTTAACTTTGGAAAGTATTCAGGTCAACCAGCCGCCGAAGTTTTGAAAAAAGATCAGCAATATTATCAATGGATATTAAACAAGGAATTTTCCACGCAGGTGAAAAACCTGGTCAGAAAACTAGTGAATGATTAAGTTAAAGCAGATTGGTAATGGGATATTGCTCCTTGCAATAATATGTTTTGCTAATGCTTGCTATAAACAAACCACAGGCTGTTTAGACTTATTTGCCAATAACTTTAGCGCTAGTTCGGATCAAGCCTGTGACGATTGTTGTACTTATCCTGACGTCAAGCTTACCTTTTACTCTGATGTAAGACCAGGAAATTGGGTAGGAACGGCAGTTAATTCGGATTCCTTTTATATCATTTCTGCAGGATTGTATTTACACAATTTTTCATTTGAAACCCCTTCCGAAACTTTTGACGTTACCAATCAGATTACTTTTGATCTCAACAACGGAGATCAGCGAAGCTATATTGATGATTTTGTGGATTATGTCACCACTTCTACTAGTTTTACTGTAGGTCAGCATAAAGAAAAAGATAGCATTGAAAATTTCAGTTTTTCCCTTGGACTTCCGGACGATATAAATGATTTGGATGAAGAACAAATACCTGATGACAACGCCCTGAACACTGATGGTAATTTCCTGTACAACTCAAATTTTGGCTACGCTTCCGCCTTTATCAGAATTCATACCGATACTATGGGAGGAGATACCATATTATATCAATTACCGATTTCCGATTTAAAACTAGATATTTCGTTGGATACCAGCTTTTTAGTGGATTATGGAGAAGAATTAAGGCTAAATTTGAGGGTAGATGTTAATTCATGGACGCAAGGCATAGATTTTGAGGCAAATCAATTGGATACAGCCTTTATTCGATCTAAATTTGTCGAGAATATTCCAAATTCGATTTCTTTGTCAAATTAGCTTGTAAAAAGGCTGTTTTGCTTGTAATTTGCAGAACATCGGCATTGAAACGCTGTTTAATTTCAAAGATATGTACGCAATGAAAAATAGTTTAATTCTTTTTCTATTCGGTTTAATTATCATTAGTTACGGTTGTCCTCAAGAACCAGATCCACTATTGGGTGGAAACCTTGAACTATTGTTTGAGACTGATTTTGATGGAGAGCAGTTCTTCACTGGTCAAGAATACACATTTCCCAATGGTAGAAAAGTGAAATTTTCGAAAATCGATTTCTTTGTTTCTGGAGCCAGTGCTAGAGTCGACAATGGTAATGTGGGTGAAACAGTAGATCTAAGTGAAGTGGAGTTTATGGATCTTACTGGAAGCGCTATTAATCCCGTTGATCCTCAGGATGCAATGATCAATTCAATAAACCTTCCATCGGGGGATTATACTAGTTTGAGTTTTACGCTAGGATTGACTTCAGATCTAAATGCTAAAACGCCAAATGATTCTGACCTAGGTACTGAAAATCCTTTGAAAAGAAGTTCACATTATTGGACAGACTGGACAAGCTATATTTTCATGAAAGTAGAAGGAAATGCTGACTTCAACGGAGATGGAATGATCCAAGGCGACGAAACCTTCGTCTATCACACCGGACAATCTGGATTTGAGCAATTAGTGAATCTTTCCAGTGACTTTGGAATTTTCGAAGAACAAACCACAACGGCAAAAGTTGGAGTTAATCTAAGATCCTTTTTCTTTGATGACGCTGGAGTTGAGCGATTTGATATGAATAATTTAAGATCTGTTCATACTGACATCACTGTAATAGAGACTATTATGAAAGGTGCAGCCGAAGGAATGACCATGAAGAATTAAAATAAATGAAGCCCTATTTCCGAAATTTCCTATTCGTATTTTTTGCTATGCTCTTCGTGGCATGCGAACCTGATGAGCAACCAAAACCGCCGCCAGCAGGAGATTTAGAAAGTATATCTTACGATCCTCAGCCATATACGATTGAAGTTCCCGATAATTTTCCTAACCTACCTTTTATAGAACCTGGTTCGATGACAGTAGATGGCGTAGAGCTGGGACGACATTTATTTTATGATCCAATTTTAAGTGCTGACTTCACACAATCCTGTAGTTCCTGTCATCTTCCAGCAGGAAGTTTTACCGATAATTTGGCCACCAGTGCTGGAATTGACGGAGTGAATGGGACCAGAAGTTCTATGAGCTTACTCAATATTGTTTATAATGATGAGGCGCTTTTTTGGGATGGTAGAGCAATTACTTTAGAAGAACAGGCACTCTTGCCAGTAGAAGATCCAATAGAGTTGCATAATACCTGGGGAGAAGTGGTGGATCGATTCAAAGCTCATGATACTTACCCTGAAATGTTCCGAAAGGCCTTTGGGATTAAGGATAGTGAAGAAATAACCAAAGAGTTAGCTGCAAAAGCGATTGGTCAATTTGAAAAAACATTGGTAAGTAGTGGTCAATCCAAATTTGATCGTGAAAAAAGGGGCGAATATTTTTTCAATGATGATGAACTAGCTGGAGAACTGATGTTTAATGACCAAACAGATGAAACTATTCCTGAGATGGAATGTGCCCACTGTCATGGCGGAGAGTTATTTACTACCAATGAGTTTTTCAATAATGGACTCGACGCAGCTAATAGTCTAGATGATTTTATAGACAAAGGCCTGGGAGCAGTCTCCAATGACCCGGAAGATAATGGCCGCTTTAGAGCACCTACACTTAGAAACATATTTTTTACTGCACCTTATATGCATGATGGACGTTTCGAAACTTTGGAAGAGGTGATTGACCATTATGCTACTGGTGGGCATGTAAGTCCTAGCATCGATGGGTTGATGAATGACCTGCGCAATCAGCACAACACCAAGCCAGTTACGGAAGAGCAAAAACAACAACTCATTGCTTTTCTTAAAACCTTGAACGACGTCAAGTTCATGGAAAACCCTGCGCATCAATCTCCTTTCTAGTCTTTTTTATTAGGGAAAAACAAGGAGGCGGCAAGCGCGTTTCTTTGCAAATTAATGCCCTAGGTTTTATTTCTTTGGAATCTCATTTGGGCTTTCTGTCAATTATTAATATTAAAAATTACCTTATTTCTCTCCTTAATTAGTAGGTGTTACGCTATACGTATTCATTGCTTTGATTACTATATTAATAAAATGAATTATATGCCAACTAAGTTGAGTCACGTAGGCCAATAGATATATATTTATTGTATCTGATCCTATGGATTCTTTAGGCTCAATCACTTTTGCATAGCGATATTTTATATCTATTTCATACCCTTTTTTCGGCATAGTGATTGCAAATTGTAAAGAGAGCGTTTAAAGCTAGGAATTAAACCCACCTATCTTATCCCACCATAAAAGCTCGTCCCCTACCTGAATAAGGTCCCCTTATAATCGATCCAAGTTAATCAGAGAAAATCTAAAGTCAAGTACTTTATGGAAAAGCTGCATCTAAAAATGCTAGCGCTAATGCTCTTAATCAGCATTACAGCGACTAGTCAAATTACAACCGAGGGTAAACGAAATTATTCCTTAAAGGAGTTCACTTCTAGCAAGAAGGACTTCCAAGAAGCAAGGTTTAAATCAGATTATTTCGTTAACATCAAATTCTCCGCACCACTAGAAATAGATCAACAAACTAAACTTGCAGAAGCAGGTGTTGTATTAATACAACCTTCTGGAGATCTTGAATATTTAGTTGCCTGTGATAAAGGAGTAAAAGTTTCAACGCTTGAATCTTTTGGAGCCCAACAGGTCATCCGAAAAATTTCTAAATTAAAGTTAAGCAATAATGTCCTGCTAAAGGAAGTGCCTACTTGGGCTAAAAAAGGAAACGATCGGGCTAAAGTAAGTATCGTTTTTAATAAAGATATTAGCCCTTACGAAATTCAAGTCATCCTTGAAGAATATGATGCGGACATCGCACCAAATGAAAACTTCCAAGGATTCATTCAACTCGCTGAACTTTATATTGATCAATTAGAAGATTTAGCAAAACATCCTTTAGTTACCTATATCGACTTCTTACAAGAACCTGATCAAACT
The DNA here is from genome assembly GCA_937930025.1 of uncultured Saprospiraceae bacterium. Taxonomy (GTDB): domain Bacteria; phylum Bacteroidota; class Bacteroidia; order Chitinophagales; family Saprospiraceae; genus JABDJM01. The sequence continues at coordinate 4,812 of CALGJW010000463.1, forward strand.
TTGAATTATGAAAATAGAATTGTTTCTAAGGTCAATACTATTCAAAGTACAATTCCTGGTAATCTTAATTTGACAGGAGAAGAGGTATGTATTGGGATTGGAGATGGAGGTGAATTAGGAAATCATATGGACTTTAGTCCAAGAGCAATCAATAAGGCAAATGGTTCTTATTCAAGTTTTGGAGCACATGGAGATCATGTTGCAGGAATAGTAGGAGGAAATGGAAATATTAATCCTAGACATACTGGAATCGCTCCTAGTGCAAATTTAATCGTACAAAAGACTTCTCTAATTTCATATTACTTAGAAGAATACTACAATCAATACGGAATGGTATTGACAAACAATTCTTACGGTACAACAGCTAGTTGTGATAAGAATGGCACTTATAACTATACGAGTATTGGTTTAGACAATCAGTTGAATGAATTTGACGAAGTGCTACATGTATTTGCCGCTGGAAATAGTGGATCAGCTACCTGTGGAGATTTTCCAAAAGGATACCAAACTGTTCTGAGATACTATCAAGCCGCGAAGAATGTTTTGACAGTTGGAAACTTAAGAGATTCTCGAGTAATCAACAATAACTCAAGTAGAGGGCCTGTCTTAGATGGAAGGTTGAAGCCAGAGATCGTTTCAGTTGGAACTTCAGTTATGTCTACAGGAAGAGATTATAACTATTATAATAGTACAGGGACCTCTATGTCTTCTCCGGTAGTTACAGGGATATTAGGATTGATGTACCAAAGATATCGTCAAGTGAATGGAGGAGCTAATCC
>CALGJW010000464.1 GCA_937930025.1 uncultured Saprospiraceae bacterium
AGATCAGTCTGGGGAAAGTAACTCAACAACAGTAAAAATATTTGCAGGAAATACGCCGCCAATTGTGGATGTTAAATTAAGTGGCAATCAAAATTTTTACTTTCCAGGTCAGGCTATTAACTATGAAGTTATGGCCAAGGATGCTGAGGATGGAGCCATCGCTGATGAAAAGATTGCATTAAGTGTTGAGTACTTGGAAATGGGACATGACTTAACAAGCATTGCTCAAGGTCATATGGCCCTGTCTCATATAAAAACAGCAGCTCCAGGAATGGATGCCATGGCAAAATCGGATTGTTTAAGCTGTCATAAAGTAGATGGAAAATCAGTCGGACCAAGCTACACGGATATCAGTAAAAAATATATGGCGGAAGACAAACGTCGAAGTCAAAAAATTGGATACCTCGTAACAAAAATCCAAAATGGTGGAGGAGGTGTTTGGGGTGAAACTGCCATGGCCGCTCATCCGGATTTAAGTCCTAAGGTTGCCGCAGAAATGGCAGAATATATATTAGGATTGACCGAGGAGAAAAAAAGTATAGAGTTGCCGGCTAAAGGAGAATATGTCTTGAAGGTTCCCGAAGGTAAAAACCCAGGAGGGAAATTTGTTCTGATGGCTTCCTACACGGATAAAGGTGCCAACGGAATAGAATCTTTGAGAACTTTTTCGAATGTCATTCTAAGAGATGCCTCTATGGCAGCTGTTGATTTTGCGGAAGTAGAGAATGCTTCCAAGTTTACCGTTACTCCGGACCTTATGCCCGGTATTACCGAGGAATTTGATATCGTTGTATTAAATGAAGATGCAATTGTAACTTATGATAATTTGGACTTTACGGGTATCGGATCCATGGTTATGACTTGCAGTGCGCCAACCGAATTTACGGGAGGAGGAACCTTCGAATTGTTCTTAGATAACACGAATGGCAAACCATTTTTTACAGGAGAAATTAAGTCAACAGAAAATCCAACCATTCCTAATAACATAATGATACCTGTTTCGGAAATTTCTGGACAACACAGTTTAATCGCCAAATTTAAATCTAAAGAGGCGGCAAAACCTGTGGGAACTTTGATGAATTGGACTTTTATGCCTGGGTAGATTTCTAATTTTGCACGACTATAAAATTGACACCCGATTCAACATTTACAATCGCATCATTCATGAGCGTTAGTGACTTTATAGTTACATTAGAACTAACATTAGGCTGATAGGGTGTATTTGCAGGGATAATTACATCAGAATCAATAGTCGGGACTTGATTATCTTGCCAATTCAATGGATTGTCCCAGGCAGAATCTACCATCCCGATCCATGCGAAAGCTCGATTATTGTTTATTGAATATTGTCCAAAGGAATCAACGGCTAGATTACCATCAAAAGTAATTTGCCGAAGCGAAAGATTAAAATTTTCACCAACGGCATCTTTTATCCAAACGGGACCATCTTGATCTGCTTCTCTTTTTTGTAAACCGAAATCTGTTGCAAGGAAATTAGAGGCGGTGTTACCAAGTCCTGAAAATTCCATGCTATTCAAAGCGGTAAAAGTGGAATTAGAACCATAATTATGCAGTACCCAATAACTATCAGCTATTTGGCCGGAACCAACTCCTGTATCAGGGTAGTTTGTAATTCTGGTGATACTAACTTCTCCATCCGGTAAACTACCAGTTCCAAAATCAAGCTTCAATCCTTCGTTTGGAAAATCGAAGATTCCCGAATTATCAATGGTGGTTTTACTACTGCTTCCTGCTCCAATGGGCCCACGAGAATTTACTCTTTCCCCTCTGGTTTCAGCATGTAGAATACCAACTTTATCATAAGTTAATCCACCTTCATTTTCATTAAACTGATAATAATGCAGCAGGCCAGGATCTGCCATTGGACTTTTAGTCAAATGCATTTGTAGTCTAATTTCATCTTGAGTCAGTGCACGATCGTACAAGCAGAACTCATCAATTTCACCATTGAACCATCTTCCTCCCCACCAGTTATGTTGCCAGCCCAATTGGATAGTATTAAACTCAATGGGTTGTGTATTGTAATTTGAAAAAGAATGAGCTTCCCCATTTACGTAAAGCATTATTTCACCAGTAGCATGATCTGAGGAGACAGCAATATGAGTCCAGCGATCAGCGGGCGCATACAATCCTGTTTGCACGGCCCAGGTGCTTCCTGTGGGATAATGTATAGCTACTTGCTTTGTTGAACCATAGTAATTTATCCCAACATTGTGAATGTCCTTTGAAAACATAAACGCCGTGGCTACTTGAATTTCTTCTGGTCTTATCCACATGGACATTGTAAAAGAATCTAATGTTCTGTTCACATTATTAATGGTGGCATGGTTTCCGTATGCATCGATTAAATAGGAATTCCCTGCCAAACCAATAGGATCACAGCCTGTACCTACGACAATATCTTTTTGCAAAGCTTTAGAGTATGTTGTGCCATCTACAGTTAAATCCATAGTAGCCGTGTAGGTACCAGGTGTTCCAAAAACTACTTTAGGATTTCTAATAGTAAGGTCATCAACAAAAGTCGGAGCCGGGCTAAAAGTCCAAGACCAACTAGCATTCGTGTGGTTAACAATTGAAAAATCGTCAAAGTAAAGCGTATCTCTATTACAATTTTGATCTACTAAATTTACGGTCGGTTGTGGCGTTACGATGGTAGGTTCATCATAAAAATCAGCGCCCCACACACCTCGGCCATCTCCCGCTACTCTCAATTTTCCTTCTTTGTAATAAGGTTTGATATCTCGAAGACGTGGACTGCTCGGGAGATTTACCAGTAATGGTTGCCAGTCAGGTAGTGCATTATTAATGTAAAAAACAGCATTGGAGGATAGTACATATAAACCTCCATCTGTTCCAGCCACTGATAATATGGCTCGAATGGAATGGTTGTCTAATACATCGGTCGTTAAATTGGACCAACTATTTCCTCCGTCAATACTTTTATAAACTTTTTCATTCGCAGTACCGCCATTGCTGCTCGCCAGGTAAATTATATTCTCATTATTTTGATCAACTTCGATATAGACGCCATCATCGGATAGCGTAGTAGGACCTGAAATTTGGACAAAATTAATTCCTAAATCATTGGAACGAAAAATCGAGTAACCTGAAGTATTATAAACTGCCACGTAAATAACTTCAGGATTTGATCTAGGAATTTCAATCTTCGTAACCTTAGAATTTGCATCTCCAAAACTTGCTACTATTTCCCAACTTAATCCAAAATCATCAGAACGATGCAAGTGATTATCAGCACCAGTGAAATGGGTGTTGTAAGCATAGGGCAATACTTCGATTTCACTTTCCCTCCAAGTGCTGGATCCGTATTCAGCATTAGGTGTGATATTATAGTTGAAACTTAAGATTGGATCGTTGATATTATCCGGCAAAGTTTTTCCATTAATCGCGCCATAACCTTTCGACCAAGCTTTATCGGGAGTTGGGTGTTTCAGTGCAGAAAATTGAGGTTCAGCGCCGCCATAGGATAGGTATTCTCCGGGTGCAAAAGTTTCTTGTCTCGCAGAAGTCCCATTATGATAATGCGAACCAACTTGTGCATCTCGATTCCAGCCTTGATCAAAACTCCAATAGCTTACTGCATTTATTCCTTGCTGTTTGACTTGAAAATTGGCAAATGTTTCATCATCAAATTTAATGATTCCGCCATCGTTTGCTACCCAAAGGTCCCCATCATTAAAAAGTGCTTCTTGTAGATCAGCATGCCCCAATGAAGAACCAGTGTGCGCCCAATTACCAGAAGTAAAACCATCTGTGGTTAACCATCTGCCCTGTGTTCCTAGAAGTACAATGTCAGGATTATTGTCTGATACTTCTATATCCCAATCATAATACCCTTGACCTGAATTTACACCATGCGTATTGTTGTAATTAAGAACTGTACTCCAGCTTACGCCAGAATCAACGCTTTTCATAACCTTAACTCCATCTCTGGCTGATGGAGCAGCGGTGTATTCTGCACCAATGAATGCATATATTAATCCGGGAGTTCCGTTAGACACTGTCATTCTTCCTCCATAGTTTCTTAAGCTAGATTCATTCGGCCATCCGCTGGTAATTTTAGTCCAAGTCAACCCAGCATCAGTCGATCTATAGAAATCCATTTGCAAAGTTGAACTGTTGTCTATTAAGGCATATACTATATTGGGATCACCAGGCTTGAACTTCAAATCATAACATCTTCCAGTCCATACTTCAGTCCAGTTAGCGCCAGCATTTGAACTTCTTAGTATTCTTTCGGATCCTGCTGCCAAGACAATTTGCTCGTTGTTAGGATTTATAATAATAGAACTAGCGGCGTTATTCCAATTGTAGTAAACTGAATTCCATGAAGTCCCGCCATCTGTTGTTTTATAAATGTCATGTTGGGAACCAAGATAAACGATATCCGAATTAGTAGGATCTACTTCTAATTCCCGTGGTCCAGAAAAACTTATATCGTCATTTACAGAAGTCCAAGTATCACCCTTATTGATTGATTTAAAAACAGTAGCCCCAGCTTCGGAAGAAGCATAAACAATATCGGTGTTGGATGCCGATTGAGCGATAGCATAAATGTTGGCTTGAATATTTGATGGATTGCCATTAGAATACATCATAAAGGGCCCTAAGGATTCCCAATCGGTATTTCCAGTAGACCTAGATCTGTTGCTTGCTATATTTTCATCGATTAATCTTGTCCGTACAGATTCCCACCTTTTTTTCTCCCTATAAACTCTTTCTTCATTATTAACCTTTACAAAGCCATCGTTATTAATTCCGTCTATTTGAGACAAATAATTATAGTAATGTTTGAAATTTCTAGTATGTCCAGTTTTTACTGTTGGGTTAGCTTTTCTCCAAATCTTATATAACCTTTCAATTTCATAAAAATTTGGATTAGCCTGATAAAGTAAAACCGCCCAGTGAGGAGTATTATCATCAATAGTAACGGCAGAGAATTGCAATCCGTCAATAAAAGGCTTAGGGGAGTTGGGTTGATTAAGTGATTGGCTGGTTATATCACTAAAACAAAGGAAGCCTAACAACAGGCTAAATAATAAATTATGCCGCATTAAAAGTTATTTACTAATTTGGGATGATCAAATATACGATATAATGAGATTTCTATTTTTTTTATGCCTTTCAATTCTAGCATTTAGTTGCCAAACTTCAAGTAGTGAAACTGTTAGCTCAGCAAAACAAGAGAAAATTAAAGTGCTTATCGTTGATGGTGAAAATAACCATGGCGTCTGGCCAATGACCACTATGATGATGAAGGACTACTTACAGGAATCTGGATTGTTTACCGTGGATATTGCCAGGCCCAAATACCTTTGGTGTGGTCCTCATTACGACAAGCGTATTGGACTGGAGGACATCAATGAACTATTGACAATGTATCCATTGAATGATGGCGTTGAGAGAATTGCAGTTGAAGAACCCAAAATGGATTCTACTTTTAATCCGAATTTCAAAGCATACGATTTGGTCGTCTCTAATATGGGTTGGAAAGCTTCCAATTGGATGCCCGCCGTAAAAACTAATTTTGAAAATTTCATTTCAAATGGAGGAGGACTAGTGATCCTTCATGCGGCTGATAATTCTTGGGGAGACTGGTTAGCCTACAACAAGATGATTGGTTTGGGAGGATGGGGAGGAAGAAGTAAGGCTTCTGGACCATATGTGTATTATGATGACCAGAATGTTCTGCAAAGAGATACTACTGAAGGAGCCTGTGGCTCTCATGGCCCACAGCAAGAGTTTGTGCTTACCAACAGAGCGCCGGAACATCCAATCATGAAAGGCATACCAGCAGAATGGTTACATACTGAAGATGAAATGTACGATCGACTAAGAGGCCCTGCGGAAAACATGACCGTTCTGGCTACAGCATATTCTGATGTTGAAAAAAATGGTCCGCCTTGGAATAAAGAAGTAAAAGGTTCTGGTCGTCATGAACCCATGTTAATGTGTACGGAATACGGAAAGGGTAGAGGCTTTCATACTACTTTAGGTCATATGGATTATTCAATGGAGTGCGTTGGATTTATTACAACATTCCTTAGAGGTGCCGAATGGGCAGCGACTGGAAAAGTAACGCAAGCTATTCCAAATGATTTTCCAACAAAGGATAAAATTAGTGCACGTGCTTGGAAGAAAAAGTAATTTAATTATGGTCAAATAGGTCGATACATTATGCATAAGAGTTTACTTCTGGTCCTTAGTTTTTTGTTATATAATTTGTCCTTGATTGGTCAGATACCTTTCGAAAAACAACCTCAAGATTATTGGTCTATAAAAAATGATCAATCCATTTCTTGGAATTTGAATGGAGAAACCAGGTTGCCCCATCAGGGCAACATAGAAATGGCCGGCAAAAATATTGCTGGAATTATTTATTACGAAGTAAATGAAAAAAAAGAGCTTACTATCTCTAGAGA
>CALGJW010000465.1 GCA_937930025.1 uncultured Saprospiraceae bacterium
TGGAACAGATATCGGGGGATTTGTAGATCAACCTACGGGAGAACTACTAGTTCGTTGGTTGCAACTAGGAATCTTCCATCCATTTTACAGAATCCATTCTATCGGAAACAAAGAAGATGGAGCCTCAGAAGTTGAAGAGGATCGCATCAAGGAATTGGAAAAAATGGATCGAATGGACCAAGAGCCTTGGTCTTTTGGAGATCGAAATACAGACCTTGCAAGAGAAGCCATTGAACTACGATATAAACTACAACCGTATTTATATACTTCGTTTTATGAACATAGCGAAACAGGAGTACCTGTTTTAAGACAACTCGCTTTTTACGACCAACACGATCCTAAAACTTTATTAAGAGAGGATGAATTCTTTTATGGAGATCATTTAATGGTCGTAAATATCCATGCTCCTGGACAGTTAAAAAAAGCAGTTTATCTTCCGCAAGGAACATGGGTGGATTATTGGACCGAGGAATCTTACCAAGGTCGAAAGGAAATGGAATTTGACATTAGTATTCATCACTTACCGATGTTTGTGAAGGCTGGATCTTTTATCCCGCACTACCCTGTTCGCCAGCATACTTCGGAAATTGTTGACGAATATGATTTACATTTTTATTATGGCAACGGAAATTTTGAACAAGATTTGTTTGAAGATGACGGAGAAGGATATGGCTATAAAAATGGAAACTTTCAACTGCGTAAATTAAATACTAAGACTACCGTAGACCAAGTGATTATTGCTCAAGAAATAGAAGGTCATTGGGAAAACCCATATGCGAAAACAACTTTGATTTTGCATGCACTTCCTTTTTCGGTGAAAAAAATTGAGGTGGATGGTGTTACTGTGGACTTTGAAACAACCGAGCATCTAGGCAATGAGCGATTTACTTTTCATGTTGAAAATAAATTTGAAAAGATTGTAATCAAATCATAACTGTTTGCTTAAATTCATTAACCCTTCGTATAAAATATTAGTATGCCTAAGTCACTGTTATTAGTCCTGTGTATTTCCCTTTCGACCATTTTGTTTTCACAAGATTGGGAACTCACACAATTGGCAGACATGCCTGAGGCAGTTTCAAACAACTCTGTCATTTCAGCCACTGTAAATGGAAAGCAATATGTCTATTCCTTTGCAGGTATTGATAGCACGAAAATATTCTCCGGCATTCATAACAAATGTTGGCGCTACGATGTGGATGCTGACAGCTGGTCAGCGCTTCCGGATTTACCTGACCCTATGGGTAAGATAGCACTTGGAGTATCCATCATTGGTGATATTGCCTACATCATCGGAGGCTATCATGTTTTCGCCAATGGCTCAGAATTAACTTCAGAAAAAGTCCATCGATTTGATTTAACAACGAATACCTTTTTGTCAGATGCTGCACCAACGCCGGTTCCCGTGGATGATCATATCCAAATAGTCTACAAAGATTCTTTGATTTATTTGGTAACCGGTTGGAGTGGAGATCAAACTGCAGGAACCAATGTACCGGATGTTCAAATCTTCGATCCCGCCAATAATTCCTGGCAGGTAGGTACCCCAGTTCCCAATACTCCGAGCTATAAAGTATTTGGAGGATCAGGGGTTTTGATTGACGATAAAATTTATTATTTCGGAGGTGCAAAAATTAATGGCTTCAATTTTAATTCCAGTACAGACTTAAGAATCGGGACTATTGATCCAACTGATCCGGCACAAATTACTTGGTCTTTTGAAACCACCCCTTTCTTTGGATATCGAACTGCAGCTGCCGTAGTGGATGGTTCAGCTTATTTTATTGGTGGGTCCAATGTGACTTATAACTTCAATGGTATTGCCTACAATGGGACAGGAGGAGTTTCACCGAATAGGAAATCATTACTGTATGACCCAGTTCAAGACACCGTCATATTAAGGGGGCCATTTGACGATCTACCCATGGATCTCCGATCATTGGCAGAGATCAGCAATGAACAAAAGATCATTGCGGGAGGAATGGAGGCTGGTCAAAAAGTATCAAAGAAAACTTGGTTGTTGAATTTTATTCCTGTGGATTATGTGGCTACGAAAAATTTTACTGACTTGCCATTAGTTGACATCATACCAAATCCGTCTAGCAATTTTATTAGGGTGAAAATTGAAACTAATCCATCCGACTCTTATCAAATTTATAATCAACTTGGACAATTAGTGGCTTCAGGAAATTTTGATAATACTGAAATTAACATTGGAAGATTAGCCATTGGAAGGTTTGTTTTGACGATTCTTCGAGAGGATCAAACTTTGTATCGCGGGAAATTTTCGAAAATTTGATTGAACAACAGGCAATAAAAAGAGGCGCCCTTAGTTAAGAACGCCTCTTTTTTATTTACAAGAATTTGATTATTTCTTCCTCTTTCCTCCCCCACTTGCCTGTTGTGCTTGCTGCGCTTTCATGGCCTCTTCTATCTTTGTAACGTATCTACAATCACCATAGCCAATTATTTCACACCAATCAGAGAATTATTTGTAAAAGTCGAATGATAAATAAAAGGCGAACTCTCATAATTTTTAATCAGTACATCTAAGAGTCCTGAATTATTGAAAATGATTTGCCCATTGCCTTCATTCGTGAATGTTCCACCTTCCTGCGTCAAACTATTTCCTCCAGAATTTATAATATTAATCATTCCTTGGTTCTTGTTAAGAAGAATCGCATGTTCAGTCAAAGAATGGAATCCATCGCCCCCCGAATTACTGACATTAATGATTCCAGTGCCTTGATTGGTTATATCATTACTACTTAATATTCCTATTCCAGCGGTCGTATCAATCTCTATAAGTCCATCATTAATTAAATAACCAGCCGAAACAAAAGGCTCAGGAATACGCAGACCATAATTACCACTACGTAAAATTGATATTGTTGCCCCCGCCTTATTTTCAACATTGCCATCTTTCAATAGCACACCAGTATTCGAATCTGTAACGTTCATTTCACCCCCAGAAAAATTCTCGAAATTATCCGAGAATTCGATACCAGTGTCACAATTTTCAGCCAGGATAGTTCCTTGGTTACCACCTTCTATTTCCAAACCAATTTCCAACTTTTCCACGACTATACTTCCGGTAGCTCCATTAGTAATTGTACCAAAAAACCCTGTTCCATTGCTCCCATCTCCTTCAATTTTTATGATTCCTTCATTGGTGAAGTTTTCACCAAAGATTCCATAAACGATTGGTAACATCCCGCTCATTGTCCCAGTATTAAGAATTTCTGATTCATCGCCGTTTATCAAATCTCCATTGTTATTTGAGATGGTTCCATTGTTCGTGAGAAAGCCCAACAATCCTGCATTTTGATCTATTTCGACACAAATATTAGAATTCGTACAATTTATAGTATTGTTATTAGTCAATGTGGAATTGAGTAGATCAACACCAATTATACAATTCCCAACATTCAATATGCCATTATTAATTAGCGTTCCCTTTAGAACATATATCCCTCGCAAAGACCCAGCAGCATTTACTGTTAAGCTGGATAAAATTTGTATTGTCAATTGGCCAGAGATATCTAAATACTTCGCAAAAGCATCAGTACCAATAGGAATGAATACTTCATCGGTACTTCCATATATTCCAGCAAAATCGCTGGCTGTAGGAACGATTCCAGTGCTCCATTTGCTTCCATTCTGCCAATTCCCATTTCCTCCTATCCAATAAGTTGTTTCTATAACTGGATTCACCAAATCAAATCGTACCGTATCCAAACAACTTCCTCCTGTTTGCGTGATCTCCAGAAAGAATGTCGACAGTCCATTGGCATTGGCATTCGGAATCCAGGTATTGGTCAGCCCATCGTAGGTACCGGCATGCGTGTTCAAAGAGTGGTCAGTATAAACATCAGAATAAGTGGTACTCGAAGGAAAATTATTAATCATCGGCAATGTCGGTTCGCCTGTATTCACTTCTAGATTTTCCACCGGTCGTAACCAGATCGTTTGAACATCAAAATCACTATAATCAAAGCTGCCTTGAATATCTTCGACTATACCGTAATTTTCAACGGTTGAAGCCACCGCTTGCAGATCATTTAAGCCATTATAATTTTGACGAAAAAATCCGTCATTAATAAATATCCCATCTATGATTTCAAACTTTTCTAACACGACCATCTTTCCGCAACTTAGATTGTTGATTTCCGATTGAGCCGTACTCGTACTTGGGCTCATATGCATACTCAGAGCGACACCATTCCCTCCTGTTCCTAGATGAATCAATCCACTATTGTTAAAAATGCCTTCCACTCTAAAACTTTCCAATGTAGCATTGGTGACTTCGATAAATCCGCCTGGATGGTTTGTGAAAACTTGGTCAAATTTTATAAAGAAGCCTTCCTTCACAGACTGGTCAATATAGATCTCTCCGTGATTATTAAATTCGACATCTGATGCCTGCGTTGCGAAGATCATTCCCTCTTCGGGCGAATTTGTAACTTTTATAGATCCATAATTATTGATATTTCCTAGCGCGTCGAATTGTCCATCTTTAACCCATAACTTCCCTCCAACGGAGATATTTAACGTGCTCAAAATCTTGAGATATAAGCATTCAGCCGTGTATCCCTGAGTTATATTTATCCAATCTCCGTAACCTCCAATTACAGTATCCGAAGCAATAGGCACTCTTAATAAATCCCAGTTTGTTGGCGTATTCCAATCAGCACCGAGCGTATTGCCAGCAGTCCAACGAATCTCCGTAGCACTCGCATCAATATGAGAAAAGAGCGTAACGAATAAGGCGAGATATAGTACTGTTTTAAACATGCAAAATTGTTTGTTGAAAATCTTGAGTAAAGATCTGGAAAGGAGGACTCAAATCAATCACACTTTTGGGTGATATTTGGGAACATAATTGATAATTATCGGACGAGAGGAAAGAGGGGGAATTCAAAATGGCCGAAAAGTTAGTAAGAAAGAGAATTCCTAGGAACGAATAGTAAGATGTGGTGAGGGATTATGCGATTAAACTCGCAAAAGAATAATCAGTAAAATATATTCAACCCGATATACGTTACTAATCATTCAATAAAAAAAAGGCGCCCTTAGTTAAGAACGCCTCTTTTTTATTTACAAGAAATGGATTACTTCTTTTTCTTCCCTCCCCCACTTGCCTGCTGTGCTTGCTGCGCTTTCATCGCCTCTTCTATCTTGGCCCTGAACCCAGATTTCTTTTTCGGTTTTTTCTTATTCGCAGATAGCTCCGCTTTTATTTTGTCCTGATCAATCAAGTAATTCTTAGTGATTACTGTTTGAGCAATATTAAATATGTTGGAGAATAAAAGGTAGCAAGTCAATCCTGCTGCAAAGTTGTTAAAGAAAAATAGGAACATTACCGGCATCAGGTACTGCATATTTTTCATCATTGCATTACCAGACATATCCATATGCTTGGTATTGTAATAAGTATAGATAAGCGTTGTTATTGCCCATAATATTGTAAACAATGAAACATGCTGTCCATAGAATGGAATTTCAAATGGTAACCAAAAGGCTACATCGAATGAACTCAAATCTGTGGCCCATAAAAAAGAAGCTTGCCTAAATTCTATACTAGCTGGGAAGAATCGATACAAGGCAAACCAGATTGGCATTTGTAAAACCATTGGTAGACATCCGCCTAATGGACTGACTCCATATTCAGAATACAGCTTCATGGTTTCCATCTGTTGCTTCTGCGAGTCGTCTGCAAATTTTTCTTTAAGGGTGGCCAATTGAGGCTTTAAAGCAGCCATCTTTGACTGAGAGTAAAGCATCTTATACATCAATGGATAAAGTGCCAATTTTACCAGTAAAGTAAGTAGTAGAATTACAATTCCTTTATTGCCAATAAAGCCAGAAAGGAAATTAAAAATAGGTCGAATGACCCAACGATTTACTGTACCAAATATTGATCTACCGTAGGGAATTAGTTCTTCCAATTCTACATTATAAGCTTTTAATCGCTTGTATTCGTTTGGTCCCAAATACATATTCATTGCAAAGCCATTTCCAGTAATGGCGTCCATTGGAATATTAAGCTTTGACTTTAGCAACTTCAAATCAATATTCTCCTCGTCCAACATTTTAGTCTCTAGCAATCCAGAGCTAAAGGATTCTTTAGGGATCAAGGTGGTATTAAAAAATTGATTGGAATGCGAAACCCACTTTAAACTTTCTCCATCTGCGTTCTCTTCATCATCACCTGTACAAGTACAATAAGTCGGATCGTCATCGCTTTTCTTGTAATAAACAGAAGTATAGTTTCTTTCGTAGGAAGTATTTTTTTCAAGCTTATCTAGGTAATTGACCCAATTTAATTTTAAGCTAGATTGAGATCGATCTAAAACTTGTCCTAATCCTTGCCCGCCAATTTTGTAGTCCACATTGTATCCTTCGCTTCCCAGCTCATATCGCTGTTCAAAATATCCTCCGGAAGAGGTCGGTGCTTTAAAAATAATCTCATTGCCATTTTGCTCCGCTTGAAAAGTCAAAGATTGAGATCCAATAAATCCAGCAGGATTATTTGCAACCGGGAGCTGATATTCGAATACATTTTTCTCATCTTCCATCAAAGAAAGCGGAATCTTGGTTTCGGCACCTGAAGTATCTGTAGCTATTTTATTATAATTCTTAACTAAGACATTGGTGATTCTTCCTCCTTTATTCGAAAGCGTAATTTTTAGTTCGCTATTTTCTAAAGTATAAAATTTTTCCTCTCCCACAGCAGAAGGAGCAAATGGTCCATATCCTGAAGTGTAAGCTGCCAAAGCTGTGGAATCCATTTCTTCCGGAACTGGAACTGGAACTGACTTTACTATTTCGACCTTTTTTGTTTCATTTAGCGTTTTGCTATTGTTCACCAATTCTATAGAATCTCTTAGCCTTTCTTGCTCTGCCATTTGTTCTGCAGAGGGTTTATTAAAATAGGACCAACCTATCAACAAGAGCAACATCAATCCAAAACCTATCAGATTATTCTTATCCATTCAAGCTTATTTCTTTATTCTAACCGCCAAATTTTAGTCAAAAATGACCCTATATTCGGCGTTGCTTATTTTTGCAACGCAAATGTACAATAAAGGTGAATGAATCTTAATGAATAGAAACCCTAATATAGACGAACAGCTTAGAGAATACTACGAGTCTGCGATTTATGAATTAGACCAGCCTAAAATCTTGCTAATTCCGGGCAAATTGTCCCCTGAAATGGATGTTTTATTGATTGATAACAACGTTTATTGCGCTAGCCTATTGACCGCATATAACCCTAGATCGGTTAAGCAAACAGCGAAAGAAAACCGTATTAAGCAGCTAGAATTACTTAAAATAGTAGCCGAACAAAGGATAGCTTTTATCTTAGGTCGATCAAAAGATCCTTTGGGTAAATGGCCAGAAGAAGCTCAAATTCTATTGTTAGGAATTGAATTGAAAAAAGTGGTTGCGCTTGCAGCGGAATTTGGTCAAGCGGCTATTCTGCATCATCAGTTGAATCAACCCACGGAGCTTGTATGGCTATAACTGGCTATGAAATTTACGAATTGCTTGGCATATCCTTCCATCATTTCAAGCGTAGCTTTATCAGAGATTTTTCTTTCCTCATCCAAAAATTTGTTGCTTTGTCCGTATGGAATCGCCTTTGGCATAACCACAGATCCAACGTGATTCATCACACCTGTAAGGTGATCTATTCCCCGTAAATTGCCAGCTCGACCACTGGAGACGCCAAAGAGCGCCACTTTTTTTCCCGTAAAAGTGTTTTTATATTCTCGGATGCTACAAGCATCAATAAAAGTCTTCAATATTCCTGGAAAAGAACCATTGTATTCTGGCATTACGATCAAGAAGGCATCGGCGCCTAGCATATATTGATCCTGTAGTTCAGATAAATGTTTTGACTGCTTCTCCGCTTCATACATACCGGGGTGAATTGTCCCTTCAGGAAAATCTTCTAAGCTCAGCATTTGGGCCTCCACTTCTAACTCTTCTTTAAACAATTGAAGGAATTGCTCTGCGTAAACGCGAGTTAAGCTATTCGGTCGATTGGTTCCACAAATAATACTAATCATCAAATTTTCAATTTAGTAGCTTTACTTTAAAAGGCAGCCATTATCTTTAAGTTCAAGTTGCAAATCATATATTAAACCACTGAGAACCGCAAAGGTTGGAAAAAGCTTATCGAAAATGAAAATTACTTATTACGGTCATTCTTGCTTTATCATTGAGACCAAGGG
>CALGJW010000466.1 GCA_937930025.1 uncultured Saprospiraceae bacterium
GCTGCCATTCCTCCTTTGTTGGGATCGGCTCCCTTGTCTAGCATCGCTTGTACCATCTGATCACTTCCCTTGGCAGCAGCAGCTGCTATTTCTTTATTAGGATCTGCATTATTGTCGAGCAGTAATTTTACCATTGGTAGACTATTCTTCTGGACGGCTGTAGATAGTCCAAGTGAAGCGTCAGCATTGTTCATCAATAGCATTTCAGTCATCTGAAGATTATTTTTTTCAATGGCAGTCCTTAAATGTGGATTCGGATCTGCATTGTGCATCATGATGCTATTCTCCGCTAATTGTTGGTCTCTTTTTTCGATTGCGTAACTTAGTACTTTATTGGCATCTGCACCCGCATTCATCAATGGTTCCATGATTGCTTTTGCATCTTTGCTTATTGCATAGTCTAATGCTTTATGAGGATCGATGCTAGTGGAAAGAAGGTATTCGGCAATTTCAAAATTTCGCTTTTCAATAGCATAATCAAATACGGAATTGTCCAATTTGACATTATAGTTTTCTACCACATCTTGAAACAATTGACTTTTGTTTCTTTCCAATGCTACCACTAATACATACTCAGGATTTCCTCCATTTTGTAAAAGAGTGGTTAATACTTGAGTTTTGTCGAGTTGAATTGCCCGATCAATATGTGAAATTGTTATTGGAGCGTTATTCATCACTAGTTTCTCAACAACTTCATTGTTCGGAAACTGCATGGCGATGTCTAAGGGCGTTTTTTGGAAACCATCTTGGGCGTTGACATTACCACCGTTTACAAGGATAAGTTGAACTAAACCTGCATTTTCTGATTTTACGGCTTCATGTAAGGTTGAAACTCCGCGGTTATTGACCAAGGTTGGATTCGCTCCGCGCTTAATAAGATCTTTGGAAACATCTAGGTCTCCTGCTCTTATCGCTCTCATCAGCTGATGTTCGCCATTAGCATCCTTATCATGTACTGCAATTCGTTCGGCAATTGCAGCATCCTTCTCTGCTTTTATTCTTGCCTGCTCTTCTCTTAATTTTTGTTCAGCCGCTTGTTGATCCTCTCTTCTTTTTTTGGCTTCTGCAGCATCTCGGTCTCCTGTAAAAGCATTGTCAATATCTGACCCCCATTTTTTTAATGCCCCAAAAACACTTTGGGACTGACAGGGTTGGCAAGTAAGTGCGAGTAGGAAAATCGCAAAAATTAGTCTTGTTTTCATTTTTCTGGTTTTTTGTAAATAAATAAATTGAGTTTGGTTCTTCTGGGGTTAAACAGGAATTCTCAACTGCAAAGTTAAAGGGTAGTTTACGATGTGTAAACCCCATGAACATGTGGTTTTTGGCAGTTTTGGACCCCATGAACATGTGGTTTTTGGTAAGAAATGAGCAAGTAAATCGGTGAATTTAGGATTAGAGCCTCCTATTTTGGTAATTGAAAAGATGGATTAATGAAAAACAGCGACTTTGCTTGCATTCACCCTTGACGCGGTTGCAAAATTCTTAGAAAGGGCATTTTTTATAAGCTGAACGCTAGTTCAGTTTTCAAAAAACTATTGTTTATCATCCTTTTTAATATTTTTTACTGGCTATACATAATCTCAAAACTTTGGACAAAGGGTCGATTTAGGCACGAAGTTGAAAAAAGTGGCTATTTCTTGGTGATTTGGACTAAAATCATAACTAGGTTTAAAGAGTTTTCTATAAATTAAACCGTCAAAACATTAACCAATTAATGCAACTACCCAGCTTAGACCAAATACAAGGTTTGCTAAACAAGCAAGGCTACATCAGTGAAGAGTTTATAGCCATGTCGCTATTCCTCTCCATGCAGCTGGAAAAACCACTTTTGATTGAAGGTCCCGCTGGTGTAGGAAAAACAGAAATTGCCAAAGTTCTTGCTAAAATTTTAGATACGGAACTGATCAGGTTGCAGTGCTATGAGGGGTTGGATAGCAGCCATGCACTGTACGAATGGAACTATCAACATCAGTTGCTTTATTTGAAAATGTTGGATGAGTCTAACACAAGCCTCAAAGAAAAAGAAGCTAATATTTTTTCCGAAAAATTTTTACTAAAACGTCCAATTCTAGATGCGATCTCCAGAGAAAAAAATGTTGTACTGCTTATTGATGAGATCGATCGTGCAGATGAAGAGTTTGAAAGTTTTTTACTCGAAGTATTATCCGATTGGCAAATTACCATTCCAGAAATTGGAACTTATATCGCCAAGAGCAAACCACATATTATTTTAACAGGAAATAGAACTAGAGAGTTATCAGAAGCCTTACGTCGACGTTGTCTTTATTTATGGATAGATTATCCAAGTTTTGAAAAAGAACTGGCTATTGTTCAAACCAAGGTACCAAACATTGACCAAAACCTGGGAAAGGAAATTTGCCTATTCATGAAGGCTTTGCGTGAAATGAGATTGGAAAAAACACCGGGCGTATCAGAAGCAATTGATTGGGCAACCGCATTGGTTAATATGAATATTGATCATCTAGATAAAAAAATAGTTGAAGATACTTTAGGCGTTGTTCTGAAGGATTGGCAAGACATGAAACATACGCAAGACTCACTTGATGAATTATTACTTAAAACAGGGGTGTCAAAGAAAATGTAGGAAAACAAAGTAGTCTGGAAATAGTTTCCAAGGCGAATAACATAATTATGAAAAGACAGACTTCAATATCTGGCAACTTGGTTCAACTTTGTCGCTTTCTTCGGCGAAAAGGTTTTTCCTTAAGCGCCGCAGATGAGTCGAATGCTTTGTCTGCCTTGAAGTTAATTCCAATCAAAAAGGAAAGTAATTTCCGTATGTGTTTAAAATCCATTTTTCCAAAAAGCAAATATCAACAAGAACGCTTTGATGAATATTACAATGAGTTCTGGTTTCAATTAGCCAAGGCAGTAGATTCTAAAGTCAAAAAAGTTCCAGAAAAAAAACAAACTCCCGCTCAAAAAAAAGAAGCTCAATTTGATTCTATCAAAAAGTGGCTGAATCTAGAAGGTTCCACCGAAGAAAAAGAAATAGCTGCGCCTAGCGCTATAGAATTATTAAGTAAAAAGCATTTCGAAGAATTGAGTGAGGAAGAATTGCGATTGATGATGCAGCTTTTGAGAAAGATGGCTAAGAAAATCACACACACTAAAAGTAGATTGCGGCAAAAATCCAAGAAGCAGAAGACCTTGGATCTAAAAAGGACGATGCAGTTCAATCTCAGGAAAGGAAAGGATGTCCAGCGGTTTATTTTTTCCGAAAATAAAAACAAAAAACTAAAGTTGGTTCTACTTTGTGATGTCAGCAAATCCATGGATCTCTATAGTCGCTTTTTTATACACCTTATTTATGCTTTTCAAAATTCCTATGACAAAATAAGCACCTTCGTTTTTTCAACTGCACTGCATGAAGTCACTGAAATTTTAAATAATCATGAGTTTGAACAAGCCTTTGAAATGATCTCTGACAGAGTACCACAATGGTCTGGTGGAACTTCCATAGGATCCTGCTTTCAAGATTTTGTGAAGGACTTTGGGTATCAAAAATTGGACAAAAAAACAGTTGTGTTAATCCTAAGCGATGGTTGGGATACCGGAAAGCCAGCCGTAATGAAATCCGCCATGCAACAAATATATAAGCAAACTAAAAAAATTATTTGGCTAAATCCTTTGGCTGGAAACGAAAATTTTTCACCGGAAGCGTTAGGGTTGAAAACAGCACTGCCATACGTGGATGTCTTGGCCTCGGCTCATAATTTGGAAAGTTTAAAATTGGCAATGAATCAAATCGGAAGAAGACGTTCACTGCAGCCCAATAATCAATACTTAGAAATGAATTAATTGTAATATGAAAATAACAGGAAATCAAAGTATCAACGCGAGCCCAGATATTATTTGGAGTAAAATTCTTGACCCAAGAGTAATGGAAAAAATTACGCCCGGAATTGAAGAGTTAGAAATAATTAGTGAAGATCACTATACTGCAATTTCAAAAATAAAAATTGGTCCAGTTAAAGGGGCATTCAAAGGAGAGCTAACGATCAAAGACAAAGTTGAGAATGAATCCTGTGTTGTCGTCCTTGATCAAAAAAGTAAAATCGGAAATGCCGTCGCTGAAATTGCTATGAAATTAGTCGTACTAGATAACGGTGAAACAGAGGTTCAATATGAAGGCACTGCGAAGATGTCGGGAATGCTTGCTACCATGGGACAAAGAATTATTGGAGGAGTGATAAGTACTTTATCTAAACAGTTTTTTAAAGCGCTGGAAAAGGAGATAGAATCTGATTAAGTTTCAACTTGATTTTAAATATACGAGCAGTACATAGAAAACCACATGACATGTAAGTTATTGATTTGCGAACATGTTTATTCCTAAATAAAACAAATAAAATTATGCAAATTACGATTACCGTTAACGGAAAACCTCATACCCATGAGGTAGAACCGAGAACGAGTCTTGCCCTCTTTTTGCGAGAGACGCTAGACTTGACGGGCACACACATTGGTTGCGATACCAGTAGTTGTGGGGCCTGTACCGTACATCTAGATGGAGCAGCTGTTAAGTCTTGTACTTTATTGGCTGTACAAGCAGATGGCTTGAAAGTAACTACAATTGAAGGAATGGCAAATGGAAATGAAATGCATCCCATACAAGCAGCCTTCAAGGAGCATCATGGTTTGCAATGTGGATTTTGTACACCAGGAATGGTTATGACTGCTGCTAATATTCTAAAAGAAAATCCTGCTCCTTCCGAGGATGAAATCCGTCATGGACTAGAAGGGAATTTCTGCAGATGCACTGGATATCACAATATTGTTAAATCTATTCAGCATGCCGCTGGAACATTAAACGCTTAATCAAATGGGAACATATATAGGTCAATCCGTTAAGCGTCGTGAAGATGCACGCTTTTTAAAAGGAGCTGGAAAGTATACAGATGATATCAAACTTCCCAAGATGACGCACTCTGCTTTTGTGCGTTCACCTTACGCTCATGCTAAAATACTTTCTGTAGATATTTCTACAGCGAAAAATGCCGATGGGGTAGTTGCCATATTTACTGGATCTGATGGTTGTAATGCTTTTGGAATTCCAACCGGTTGGCAAGTGGATTTCAAAAATGGGGATACCATGCGAGAACCAAAACATCCATTGTTAGCTATCGATAAAATAAAGCATGTGGGGGAAGCTGTTGCTATCGTAATTGCAGAAACCCAAGCGCAAGCAAGAGATGCAGTACAATTAGTAGAGGTAGAATACGAAGAATTACCTTGCGTTACTGACCCTGAAAAAGCTATGGCTAAAGGAGCGCCGCAAGTACATGATGAGTGGACAGACAACCGTTCTTTCGATTGGTGTATCGGAAATGATAGAGCAGATGTGGAGGCAGCAATAGCAGGTGCACATCATGTAACTGAAATGGAATTCGTTAATCATCGCTTAGCGCCTAATGCAATCGAACCTCGCTCTTATATTGCAGATTATGATGTCAACGCTGATAAGTATACGCTATATACAAGTACGCAGAATCCACATTTGATTAGACTCTTGATGTGTGCTTTTACCTTAGGCATTCCGGAACATAAAGTGCGCGTGATATCTTATGACGTAGGAGGAGGATTTGGTTCTAAGATTTACCATTACTCAGAAGAAGCATTATTGACTTGGGCTGCCAAAGAAGTTGGACGTCCAATCAAATGGACTTCGGATAGGTCAGAAGCATTCTTAACTGATGCGCATGGTAGAGATCATAAGGTTTATGCAAAAATGGGTTTTGATAAAGAGGGGATGATCGTAGGTTTCCTAGCCGATGAATTCTGCGCAATGGGAGCATATCTTTCAACTTTCGCACCCGCGGTTCCCACTTATTTGCATGGAACACTTTTCCAAGGTTTGTACACCACGCCGCTTATACACTTAAACGTGACGGCGCCATTTACGCATACAGTTCCAGTGGATGCTTATCGTGGGGCTGGTAGACCTGAGGCAACTTATCTATTAGAAAGAATTGTTTCCAAAGGTGCCAAAGAGATGAATATTGATCCAGCTGAGTTGAGACTAAAGAATTTCATCGCTCCTTTTGATGGGGTCAAGCAACCTGGCTACCAAACTCAAGTTGCGCTCCAATATGATAGTGGGGATTATCATACCATATTGAAAAAAGGATTAGAAAAGGTTGGTTACGATGACTTCCGCAAGGAACAAGCTGAGGCCAGGAAAAATGGCAAATTGCTCGGAATTGGAATCTCAACTTATATCGAAGCATGTGGTATTGCCCCTTCCGCAGTAGTTGGATCCCTTGGTGCTCGAGCAGGACTTTATGAAGTGGGTCATGTACGTATTCAGCCGACTGGAAAAGTTTCGGTATTTACGGGAGCACACTCACATGGTCAAGGACATGAAACAACCTTCTCCCAATTTGTTGCGGACAAACTTGGAATTCCAATGGACGATGTAGATATCATACATGGTGATACGGAGCATGTTGCTTTTGGTATGGGAACTTATGGTTCTCGTTCATTGGCCGTGGGTGGATCTGCCATCATGAAAAGTATTGATAAAGTATTAGAAAAAGGAGCCAAGATTGCTGCGCATAAATTGGAAGCAGCAGTGGAGGATTTGGAATACGCAGAAGGTAAGTGGACGGTAAAAGGAACAGACAAATCTATTGGATTTGGAGATGTGGCTTTGACGGCCTATGTTCCTCATGATTATCCGGAAGGCGTAGAGCCAGGATTGGATTTCTCTTCATTCTATGACCCTACGAATTTTACTTATCCATTTGGATGCCATATCGCAATTGTAGAAGTTGATGCCGATACAGGAAAAGTGGTTATTAAGCGATTCGTTGCGGTAGATGATGTTGGAAACGTAATCAACCCAATGATTGTGGATGGTCAAATTCACGGTGGGGTGGTTCAAGGAATTGGACAAGCACTATTGGAGGAAGTTGTCTACGACGAAAATGGCCAAATGATCTCTGGTTCGTATATGGACTACGCCATGCCGCGTGCTGACGATGTACCTATGATTGAAACTGATAGAACAACCACTCCTTGTCCGCATAACCCACTTGGAGTAAAAGGCGCTGGAGAAGCTGGAGCTATTGGATCTACACCTGCGGTTGTGAATGCCGTTGTGGATGCTTTACATCATCTTGGAGTAACTGATATTCAAATGCCTGTAACTCCTCAGCGTGTATGGAAAGCCATGCAACAGAATTAGGTTTCCATTAATTAATATTAATAAAATAATTCAAAATGATACCTGCAAAATTTGATTATAAAAAAGTATCCTCCATCAGTGAAGCCTTAGAGTTATTGGCTAAGCACGGAGATGATGCAAAACTATTGGCTGGAGGACATAGTTTGATACCAGCCATGAAACTCAGATTAAATCAACCTGAAATTTTAATTGACATTTCGCAAATTGCTGGAATGAATACTATTAAAATGGACGGTGATGAAATCGTTATTGGAGCAAATTGTACGCACCATCAGATCTTAACTTCTGATGTGGTAAAACAAAATGCTAAAATGTTGACAGAAGTTGCCAAGATGATTGGTGACATCCAAGTGCGAAATCGGGGTACTATAGGGGGGAGCTTGGCTCACTCTGATCCATCTGCCGATTGGCCTGCTTCTGTATTAGCTGCCGATGCTAAAATTGAAGTAGAAGGAAAAAGTGGTGAGCGTACTATCGCAGCTACTGATTTTTTCCAAGGGATTTTTACCACAGCCTTAGAAGACGATGAAATTATTACAGCCATTCGTTTTCCAAAAATTGCTGACGGTAATTATCAAAAGTTTTTCCAATCCGCATCAAGATTTGCAATTGCCGGAGTGGCGGTCATTAAGTTTGGTGGTAAAGTAAGGGTTGGCGTCACTGGTGTTTCTGATACTCCTTATCGTGCCTCAGCAGTAGAAGCTGCATATGATGGTACCTCTTCAGCTGCTGCTCTTGCAGTGGATGGGGTAGAAGTCATGAGTGATCACTTCGCTGGCGAAGAATATCGATCTCATTTAGCTAAAGTGTTGGTGAAAAAAGCTTTGGAAAGTTAGATTAGTACATAATCGATTTAATAAGGGCGTGCTGATTTTATTTTCAGGACGCCCTTTTTTTTAATGTTTAAATGATTAGATAGATATTTGGAGATTGATTTTGGGGTGCCCATGACGAAAGTAGGCATTCTTCGAAATACCTTCTTTTGTCATCGTCGCCACGCTACGTACTTCCCTTTGGTCGGTCTTTCTCTTCGTTTCAGACATCCTGCAAAGCAGGATTACTCCGAGCGGCTCACCCACTCCGTAGGTCTAATTAATATGCAAGTTAATTGTCATATGGACCTTTTGAAGTCCGAGCAAAATCGTTTATGATTAATTTAGATGAACTAAAAGATTGACCAATGTGCCACTTCCTTTTACTTTTGTTAATAAGCACTCCATATTTACTTTTAGCCCAAACAGATTTTGCTCCAATCGGCGCTACATGGCATTACCAATATGAAGACCAGGATTCAGCTCCCTGGGGTTATGGATATTATAAATTTGAAAGCGTAGGAGATAGTATTGTGAATGGAAAAACCTGTCGTCAAATCAATCAAACCAAAGTTAGGTCTGATTCTACAGCTACTGATCTTTTTACCATTTTTGTTTATAATCAGAACGATTCTATTTATAGATACTCTGAGCTGACGGATGATTTTTATTTGTTGATGGATTATACGGCTGAGGTCGGGGATACGCTTGTTTTGACCAATATGTATTCATCTAATTACTATGATTCCACCTTTGTGGTAGTCGAACAATCCAATGAAATAATAGATGGACAAACTTTGAAAAAATGGCTGTTGGACTTTGGAACCTGTGGAATCTACCAAGAATATTATGAGAAAATTGGAAGTCCTTTTGGATTTGATCCTCAACAAAATTGTATAGTAACTTATTTTTATGATGTTAATATTCGTTGCTATGAAGACAATGAGATCAGTCTTAGTTTTATTGATCAACCTTGCGATGCTATTATTTCAAGTGCAAAACATTTAAGTATCTCGGCGTTGGAAATATTTCCGAATCCAGCTACGGAGCATGTCCAACTACTTTGGGGGGATCATTCGAAATATAACATCGAATTAATAAATGTTAAAGGGCAAGTGATTAAAAGAATGAATGCTGTTTCTAGCGGAGAACAATTGAATCTTGAAGCGTTGAATTCAGGATTTTATTACTTAAAATTTATAGATAAGCAAGGGGATTACTTGGTTCGTAAGATTGTGAAAATTTAATATTTTTGAAAATACTTTAGGTAGTAAAATTTTGATTAATCATCAATTGAAAAATCCGAATTATAAGGTTAGGTCTAGCCGAAGTCTGGAGAAGTGCTTTTAGTTAAAACACCACTTTTTTCACTAAGTCCTTACCATCTCTTTTTACAACTACCTTCACCTTATCTCCCGGCTTATACTTACCAAGTGCTTCCATGTATTTGTAAATATCCGCTACATCATTATCTCCAATTTTCACAACGATGTCGCCTTTTTCCATACCCGCTGCATCAGCCACACGTCCACCTATAACACCATCGATTCGCATCCCTGAACCTTGGTAAACATAATCAGGCATCACACCTAGGGTTACTTTGAAATTAGAAACCTTCTGATCTTTGTTCTCTTCCTTGGTTCTGATAAAATCAATTTTTCCTTTGTCATCTAAAGAGTTGATCACAGCAAGTATATATTTAGAAACAGAAAAAATTCCGTCAAAATTTACTATTTCTACATCATCTGATGGCTTATGATAATGTTCATGTGCTCCTGTGAAGAAATGAAGAACTGGTAGGTCCTGTAGATAGAAACTAGTGTGATCACTTGGGCCAATACCAGACTCAGTAGTTACTACAGAAATATCATCCACTTTAATGTATTGCAAAGTCACTGGCCAAGCTGAGGATGTTCCTACGCCATTTATGGCTAAAGATTTTTCTTCGTTTAGTTTTCCTACCATGTCCATGTTTATCATGTAGTTTACTTTGGATAAGTCGATGGTCGGATTTTCTGCATAATATTTGGAACCAAATAGTCCTAGTTCTTCTCCTGAAAAAGCGATGAATAGGAAATTATTGTTACTTGGTTTTTCTTTTAATACTTCTGCCATCATCAACATGGCAGCAATTCCACTTGCGTTATCATCTGCTCCATTGTGAATCATAGCTTCTCCAGCGTGTAATGATCCCGGAACATCTCCATGTCCCAAATGATCATAATGCGCTCCAATGACAACTGTATTTTCTGCTCCCTTGTCTAAATAGGCAACCACATTTCTTCCGGTTCCCTTCTTAATGTTTTCAGGAGTATTAAGATGTGGGTTAAGTTTTCTTTGCCAAGGAAATTCTTGGTACCAACTTCCTTCGTCTCCTTTAGGTTCCATTCCTAAGTCAAAAAACCTTCGGGAAATATAGCTAGCTGCCATGGCTTCTCCTTCGGTCCCCGTCTCTCGTCCCTCAAGGTAATCTGAGGCTAGATATACAACATCGACTTTGATGTTATGGAGAAAAAGATCCTTGTTTTGAGAAAATGCAAAAACAGGGAGGCAAATGAAAAAGGTGTATAGTATTCTGAGCATATGACGATGATTCAAATATTGTTTCTCAAAGATAACGTTTGTTAACCGTATACTAGTTTGAAATGGGTGTCAATTCTTTGCTATAAAACAATGATTTTCCTCATTTAAAAGTAATTATTGATAAAAATGAAGAGTAATTTCACATTCTATGCAGGAGCCTAGAATATTGGTTATTAGTAATTATGAAAAAATAGTTCCCTCTCGCCCAGAAGCGGAGGCGATGATAGGGTTACATACGGCTGGATTTAATATTGAAATTATCACTTTGCCCGATGCTGCCTACACTCCAATATTCAGAAAAGCTGGAATCACTGTGCATGAGGAACACCCAACAAGCAAGCGAGATTTAGCAAGCAGGAAATTTATTCGAGAAAGATTGATTGAGGGAAAATTTGATGTTTTGCATTTGTTTAATTCGAAGGCTTCTCTAAATGGAATTCCAGCGGCCAAAAATTTGGAGGTCAAGATTTGTTTGTATCGAGGATTTACTGGTCATCTACATTGGTATGATCCTACCTTTTATTTAAAGTATGGTCATCCTCGGGTGCACGGAATTTGGTGCATTGCAAAAGGGGTTGAAGAACTTTTTCACCAGCAACTATTTTTTAGAAAAGCTAAAACAAAAGTTATTCATAAAGGTCATCGGCCAGAATGGTATGAGGGAGTAGTTGCGAAGCAATTGCCAACAGAGACACCATTGCCGTCTAATGCATTGAAATTGATCATTGTTGCGAATGCGAGAAAAATGAAAG
>CALGJW010000467.1 GCA_937930025.1 uncultured Saprospiraceae bacterium
GTATCTAAGCTACAAACAGTCGTGATGGCAACTTGGTAGGTCGTCGGACCATTGACCGTAGCAGTTGGGTTTGGACAATCTGTACAGCTTAACCCATCAGCAGGAAACCATTCATAGGTAGAACCACCGCTTGCTAACAAATCAAATGGGACGCCACTGCAAGCAGCCATATTTTGCGAAATAGAAAGATTGGCAGGATTAGCATCCAAGACCCCAAGTGAGGTTGGACTGAAATCCATTACAATTCCTCCATTGACAATCACTCCACTAAAATCATTGACCAGAACTAAATACCATTGTCCATTTGTAACGGGGAGGGTACTGACAAAACCATCTCCCCCTGCACCTTCCATTTCATCTAAAATAGCGCTTCCATCTACAGGACTAAAATCTATCAAACCTGTAACATCAAATAAAGGATCAGCACTATCTGCTGCCCAAGTACTTCTTGCAGGTTGATTGGTTTTCATAAAATCACAAATCATATTTTCATCACCTATTGGACCCCAAACATTAATATCAATATCAGAATCTTCTGAAACGTCGCCATTACTAGCGAGGAAACCAAAGTTGCCATCAGCCTGTGCTTGGAAATAAAACCAAGTGAAATGTCCTTCACCTATACCTCCCCAGGCTCCATCATTAATTCCTATTTGAAAACAATCTGGATCAGTCGTTGGTTCTTGTCCGATGTTGATTAAACTAGGTAGGTTTCCACATCCATTGATTGAAAGTGCATCTTCACATAGCACTGCGGCAGGAAGTATATCTGGACAAGTTGTAGTATCAATTGAAATATTGAAGTCGGTACAAGCATCGCCATTATCGACGACAATGTAATAAGTACCAGGCAACTCGATATAAGCAGATTGAATCAATGAGGTATCGCCATCGAAATTAAATCCTGAACCGATACAATTATTGGCAACCTCTGGACAATCATCATAGATAGAAACTCCTGTGCTGACATTCGCTCCAGTTACTTCCACTCGAATACATTCATCACCCGGTGACACATAAGTGAAAATATAATCTTCACCTCCTAACAATCCAAACCCGAAAGGACATGGTCCAAAAGTTTGAGCATCTAATGTACCACAGGTAGACAAATCATTCATCTCAAAAGGTAGCCCAGGAATCGGTTCTGGATTGGCACAAGTAATAAAAGGATTATCACATGCCATACTAGAACATTCCCAATTCAATTCAAAACCTGGGTTTGTGACGGAAGCGTCAGACGTAAATCCGAATGTCACACAATCACTGTCTATTCCAAAACTACTGGTAGCACTTGTACCTGAAAATGTTAAGAAGATTGGGGCACTAGTATTGGCTCCTGAGTAGATCGTCAAAAAATCAAAACCACTTTCAATATTGATGTCCACAATATCTATGTTGATACATTCAAAAGGTTGATTTGGACAAACCGTAAATGTATTGTTTTCATTATTGGCATATTCACCAGTTGCTCCACCTGAGTCAAATAAAGTACCTCCACACAAACTCGTATTATCATCATTGGCTATGTTAAAAATCGGATCAGGTTCTTTGACACAAAGCACAAAATCTCCGTCATTAGAAGATGCCGTAGCAGACCAATCTTCTACTCTGATGAAATAAGTGAAGCCAGGTAATAATCCAATTAAGACTGCTTCAATACTAGTTTCTCCTGCGCCTGATATAAAACATGCAATTTCTTGTAATCCATCGAGCGAACAATCTCCTCGATAAATGGCCATTTGTGGTTGAACGATTCCTCCATTCGGTCCATTAAAAGCATCAAGGTCGATTTGAACATCAACGATACTTCCATTGGCTGGTAGGTTAAACGAAAACCATACATCAGCATCTGGCGCAGCATTAAAGCAAGATGGAATATTTAAATTCGGGTCAGTGGAAATAACACTAGGGGTTGCATTGACATTGGTATATACCATGTTAGGATTACAATTGGGGACTTCGCCTAGGTCGACGAGCATCGCACAATCATCATTAACAGGAACCTGAGCAAATACTCCTAAATAACAGAATATAAGAAGCGTGAGTGTTACAATTTTCTTCATTGTTAATTTTTCTTTGTTTGAAATTGTTAGAACGATTCCGTAAATATAACTTTAAGTTTTTGAAATTCCTTTTTTAAGTTGACTGTAAAAAGTCAAAATATCTGATTAATTTAGAGAGGAGATTCTTTACAATAACATATTGTATTTTTATTATATAAAACAAATTATGGATATAACAAACAATTCACAATTTGATTTTTGGATAAAATATTTGAAATTTATTAGTTTATTTTTTGCAGGAATGGGAGTCGTGTGGGCATTGTTAGGTTCCTTTGATCCATTTGGGATTTATGACAAAGCGTTTGCCAATTCATTTTATGGTCAAGATCATCTACCTGAGGATGTTCAAAAAGCAGTGCGTTTTATCTTAGCACCTTTTGGAGCGACAGCAGCAGGTTATTTTATACTTCAATATTTTATTGTAAAAAATGCTTTAGCCAAAAAAGAACAATGGGCATGGCAAGCGATTATGATTGCATTTGTCTTTTGGTTTGTTTTGGATAGTTTGATACATGGCGCTTATTTTAATATATTAATTGCTAATATCCCTTCTTTGTTTGCGATGTTGCCTTTACTTTTTTTGAGGAAAAATATGAAGGGGATTTGACCCCGAGTTTATCCTTATAGATGAACTTAGGAAAAATCCCTCCTTACCCTAAATCAGCTTTCATATCTTCGCCATATGCAGGCTGATAATTCATATATTCATCAAACCATCGAACAGCAATCTCTTCTCCAAATTGGTCGAAGGTGGTCTGCACCATTTCGGTAACAAAAATTTCCCCAGCCGCTTCTTTGCTCATCGTTTTTGAATTGGCTCGATACTTAGAAAGTAGGGGAGGATGATGC
>CALGJW010000468.1 GCA_937930025.1 uncultured Saprospiraceae bacterium
TGGGTGTTGTTAAGGAATAGGTTGATTTTTTTAAGAAAAAAACTTTGACTATGACAAAAAATAGCATTATTGCGATCATCATCGCTTGCTTGTTTTTTTTGATATCAGGTTGGTACGGCCAGCAATATTACGAGTCTTTCAAGGCCACGAAGGCCGAGGAAAATTCTCAAGTATTGTTAGAAAAAATAAAGACAGTCTGTAAGATGGTTACGGTCGAAGGTTATTTTTCTGAGGTCTATGACTATAAGGATTATTGGGGTTATGACATGGGGCCTTTCCAGAAAAAGGCTTTGATGAGAATAAAGGCCAAAGTCTCTGTAGGCTATGATATGGAAAAAATGAAGATTGACCTCAGGCAGGAAGACAAGACCATTCTTTTAAGTGATTTACCTGATCCGTCGATTATTGCCATTGACCATGACTTTGATTATTACGATATTTCTGAAGGCTCATTCAATAGTTTTTCAGAGGAAGATTTTAATAAAATGAGTAAGAATGCTAAAGAAAAAATCAGAGAACAAGCCTTGCAAAGTGATCTGATGTTGGCCGCTGAAAAACAATCCAACCAGATGTTGGGGATTGTAGAATTTATGGCCAAGAATGCTGGTTGGAAAGTGGTCTATCTTCCCAAAAAGCAAGAGAAAATTGAACCTGAACTTTTTCCTGCCACTCATGAAAATTGATCCACTCAAAATGAGTTTCCCTATGAATTTTCAGTAGCATTAAACTTTCCTTTTCCAATCTACCAAGGTTGAATTTTGACAATCTCAATGGCCCATTTTATATTTTTGGAATGATATGAAAAGGATCGACAAAGGTATTGATCACCTCCGCATATGGCCCATTGTTCATGGTGATGATGATACCAAGGACAAATAAGAAACTAGAAAAACTATAAATTAAAATGGCGTTTGCGGTTTGGTGGAACTTAGCATTTATAAAGCGATAATAGAGGGAATTATTGTTGGATGAATCTAACGTATGTTTGACATTTTGTAACATATTTAGACCTTTCGTATCTAGCCATTGGTCGAAGTCAATGTGGTTGGAGGTGACAGCGTGGAGGTCGTAAAGTTTTTCATAACCACCAACCATTTTCCTCAAACTTTCATTTTTGGCAATCAAATCTTCCATTTCCGAATTTTCGATACCCATTCTTTTTTTTCGGATATATTGTTCGATAATCGTATGCATTTCAATTTGCTCTTTGCTATTATTTCCCATGTTCATTTAGGTTACAATGAAAAATCAGTTTCAAATCCGTGGTTTTCCCTAATGTTTTTTGCTTCTTTCCTTGCTCGTTTTGACTTTTGGTAAACAGCATTCGTAGATTGTAAATTCATTTTTTCGGCAATCTCTTCTGCATTATAACCTTCATAACTCAACAATAAGATTTGCCTATAATCTTCTTTCATCAAAGCCAATATCTTAAGAATGGTTTCCCGTTTAAAAGGATCCGTGATGTTACTGGCCATTTCCCCAGCGAGTTCAAGCCGGCTTGTTTTCCGCTTTTGATGTTTTTCTTGTTCTTTAAAGAAAAAATGACGGATACAAGTTTTGATATATGGCAACCACTGGTTGGCCTGTATTTCAGCTTTACATAAAATGGTAAAAATTTCCTGAACCAAGTCCTCTGCTTCAGAATGATTTTTTGTAAAGGCATAAGCATAGGATACCAATTGCCGGTAGTGGCTTTTGTATATTTCTTCGATCTGATGCTTATATTCTTTACTGACCATCTTTTTTTAGATGTTTTATAAAAGGATCACCATTTGATAACCACTCTATTTAATAGTATAGAGTGAAAAAGGGGAGGAATCTGTCGTAGAATCAATGTTTTTTATTTTAAAAATAAAAAAAAGATAATTTGCGACAGAAAAACAAGGCAAAAAGCTCTTAGTAATGAGACTTCAATTAAAAGTAAGGATAAAAAAGGTGAATACTATATTTTGAATAACCTTTTCGAAACGAAATAAATGAATAGATTATTAAACTTTTTAAACTAAATCATCTATTTTTAGTCCCTTAGTAATATGGATATAAAGTATTTAATCAATACTTCATTGCTAATTTAGAGAATTGAATGAAAACCAACTCTCACGAAAACAAACTGGAGCAGCTTATTTGGGATCATGGAATCCCTTTTCGAATTTAAAATTTGAAGCTTGCTTTTTTAAACAGAAAACTTTTATTCACTAGGAGATGGGCAAGTAATCATGTTCATTTCAGGAAAAAACTTCAACTATGCATCCAGCGTATCAGTTTATGATTTTTGCCTGGCTATTTTGTTTAGCTTGGATTGCTTTTGTAATCTTTACTCAAAGGAAGGTACACCCAAAAGCATTATTTTATTTATTTTTTGTTGAATTGTGGGAAAGATTTTCCTATTACGGAATGCGGGCCTTGCTGGTTTTGTATATGACTGCCGAATTGGTAAATGGTGGATTTGGATATGATGATTCGACGGCTTTCGGAGTTTATGCGGCATATGGAGCTCTGGTCTATTCGACCCCATTGATTGGGGGTTATCTGGCAGAAAAAGTAATGGGTTATCGAAAATCTATTATGTGGGGAGCCATCTTAATGGCGCTTGGACACTTTGCCATGGCTTTTGAACATGAATATATATTTTTCTTAGCCCTAGCCTTATTGATATTAGGAAATGGTTTCTTTAAACCGAACATCTCCTCTTTGATTGGTAAATTTTACGGAGAGGGCGATCCTCGTCGAGATGGAGCCTTCACCATATTCTATATGGGGATCAATATTGGAGCCTTTTTGACGCCACTTACTTGTGGTACGATTGGTGAATTAGAAGGTTGGCACTATGGATTTTCCTTGGCTGGTTTTGGTATGTTAATCGGGTTGATCATTTTTTGGTTTGCCCAGAAAAACGGTGCATTGGAAGATAAAGGCCATCAAAATGAAGAAGCTTTGGCTTTAGTCAATTCGAAGAAGATTGCAGGAATGTCCCCTTTGAATTTAGTTTATATTGGTTCGTTTTTAGTGCTTCCTATCATCTGGTTGTTGGTAAAGTACAACACCATTGTTGAATACCTATTGCCCTTTATTATTTTCGGTGCACTCTGCTATATCATCTACCTGTCTCTCAATTATGATACGGTCAAAAAGCAACGGATGTGGGTTATTGTAACCCTGTTCTTCTTTACGGCCATTTTCTGGTCCTTCTTTGAATTGGCAGGTTCAGCCCTTACTTTATTTACAGATAGGAACGTAGATAAAACTGTTTTTGGAATGGAATTGACGACGACTTTCTTTATCGCTATCAACCCATTCTTTATCATGATGTTTGCTCCAATATTCTCTTGGATATGGATCAAACTTGGTAAGTCAGGTAAAGAACCTGCAGCACCTATTAAATTTGCTTTGGGTCTTGTTCTCCTTGGACTTGGATTTTTAGTATTGAACCTTGGTTCTTCAACAGCGACGGCAGGTGCGATAGGTGGAATCTTTATCGTGTTGTTGTACTTATTGCATACGCTTGGTGAATTGACATTGTCTCCAGTTGGACTATCCTTGGTGACCAAACTATCTCCACCTAAAATGGTTGGTTTTATTATGGGCTTCTGGTTAATGTCTTCAGCTGTTGCGCACATGGCTGGTGCCCCAATCGCAAGATTGACTTCTGTCAACGAAAAAGAATTGATTGCCAAAGAATCTTTCAAAAGTTGTATGACGGATGCGAACATAAAGAGTTGTATGGCGGATCCTTCCTTTACCGTTTGTATGGAAGAAAGTTCGATTGATTATTGTATTGCTTCGAATGAATTTTTAGCCAATTACAATAAATCTTCTTCCAGACCTTATTATGTAGCTGTTGCTAAAATCGCTGGTTCTGCAAATAAGACCACCCGTTTTGTAACTGCTGATGCTTCATTTAAAGGTTCTGAAAAATTGAAAATTACCGAAATGAAAGAAGTTTCCAACCAAGATATTGTAACGTTATCACAAGGAAGTCCGGCAAAGGTTGTGGGTACTTGTATCGCCCAAGACTCTCTTGGATTATGTTTAGGTGTATTTACCAAACTTGGATTCTTTGCAATTGGATGTGGAATATTTTTACTACTCTTGTCTCCAATGATTACCAAATGGATGCATGGGATAAAATAAGAATGATGAAATTCGTCAATAACAGGAGTTATTGACAAATTTATTTAAAACATCTATTAAGAAGAGGCTATCTATGCAGATAGCCTCTTTTTTTTGGTCAAATTTTTCGTGTATCAATCGCTTTGGAATTCAATAGGTTTCAATTGATTTCCCGTTTCTATTTGTTGTAGAATTGTAAACACTATTGCTGGTTGTTGAAATCTTATTGGTACAATATTGGATATGTAATTTTGTGGTGATGACTAGTTTTAATTATCAAACTCGAAACTTGATGGAAAATCGATTTAATATCTACACCCCTGCAAAATTAACTTGCATTCTTTGTATCCTACTATTAACTGCTGATGTTAAAGCCCAAAGCAGTATCCAAGAGGCTCGGCAAGAAGCTTTTGAAAGGGCAATGAAGGCGAGAGAAGCTGGATCCTCTGCGAAGAAGAATTCCAATGATATGGTTGAAAAATTGATTGAGGAACGTTCTTCTTCTACTTCGACTAAGAACGAAGGCTCTGCCAAGGTTTTAGGTATGATGGGAAAAAAAGATCAAGAGGATTCTCTTAAGCTTGACGCCATTGACGGAAATGAAATTCAAACAACGATCGCAACTCCTGAGTTGACGGCCACTGAAGATTCTCCAGAAATGGATACTTATAAATCGGAAGAATTAGATCTACCAATTGCCCCTAAATCGGAAATGGTTTCTACGGATATCAACGAAGTTCAGTTGGTGGAGAAAGCCATGGAATCTTCTCCTAGCGAGTCAATTTCCTTGGTTGATGAAGACCCAGAAATTTCAAAAGTAGTTTCACCAGAAATGGATCCTGTAATGACTGCGAGTGAAGAAATTAAAGAACGAACAACGATTGAGTCTAGCCCAATTGCAAGTGAAATTCCAGTAAAAGATATGGATCCAATAGAAAATGTTGAGGTTAACTCAACTCCTGAAATGGAAACATCTTCAAAGGGCGTTGATATAGATGCATCAATGGTTGACGAAAATTTGATGGTTGAAGAAAGGGTTGAAGAAGTCGTTGAAGAAACAGAAATACAAAACTCGTCTATTGCGGAATTTAAAGAATTTGAAGAAGAGATACGGGTGCCAATTGATGAATCCGTCGAGACCAGTCCTGCCACAAGCCTTACAAATGTTTCTACAACAATTCCAGATCCTGTCGAGGAGATGGATTCAAAAAAAGAGACTGTTGAAGAAGAAGATTTTGGGGAGGAAGAAATGGTGGTGGAATCACCATCTATCTCCATGGCCTCACTTGTTGAAGA
>CALGJW010000469.1 GCA_937930025.1 uncultured Saprospiraceae bacterium
GGAGGTTTAGCCCTTTCTGGAATGGCAGACCCGATTGTATCTCCACATTTATACATCAGCAATAATGGGGAAGTTGGCGTAGGGACTACTATACCAGCAGAAAAACTAGAAGTGCAAGGTTCAATAAAAATAGTTGATGGAACGGAAGGGGCTGATAAAATTCTTACTTCTGATGCATCTGGAAAAGCCAGTTGGCAATACTCAGGTGTCCCACCAGGAGCCGTAATAGCATTTAATGCAGCAACTACTTCGTATTCGGATTCACCAATTTTTATGGGATCTCCAATAGTTAATTGATATTGATCAAAAATAGATTTATCCACCAAAGCAACTAGGCCCGTTTGAAGAATAGAGGAACTAACCATGGGTTCAGTATTCAAATTTCCATATAGCGGAAATTCTCCTTCTATGGCCCTAATAAAACAGAGTCGAGTTTGAGCTTGCTTCGGTAAAGCCACCATTGATATGAAGGACCTGGATTGAGATTTTTCACCGGGGAGAGAATCTATAAAATTGGCCAATTGCTCATTGGGTTCTTGACTTCCTTCTAGCACTAAATCAGCCCCGAGTAATGACTTCGATTCTCGATCTATATCTGCAGACAGATTGTCTCCAAATGAATTGATTGCCACTAAAGCAGCAATTCCAATCATTATAGAGGAAAGAAATAAAAGTAATTTGGACCGATTTCTTCGACTATCTCTAATAGCCATTTTTACCAGCCAGCCTAAGTTTTGATGCTCCGTCATATTTATTCTACAAAGAAGGACAATTTTAAGGAGATTTGGTTTCTAAAGTGACCGCTTAAAATCACTATTATGAGCCGGAATCTTATTTTTTCGATAAACGACATAATTTTATCTTTGAACATGATGTATAGATTATTATTTCCTTTTCTCGTTTTCTGCCTTGGATGTGTTCAAGCACAGCCTGATATCAATAAAGCGGTAGCTGATTTTATTAATGAGCCCGACTTAAAAGGGGCTGCCATAAGCATTTCAGTTGAAAGACTGAATTCAGGGAAACGGATTGCATCTTATCAACCCAATACTAGGTTAACCCCAGCTTCTATTCAGAAATTGGTAGTGACTTCGGCGGCCTTGGATATTTTAGGTCCCGATTATACTTTTACTACGCGCCTAGTGCATAGTGGAAAAATTGATGAAAATGGAATCTTAAATGGGGACCTAATAATTCAAGGTGGAGGCGATCCTTCACTGGGTTCCCCGGAATTGGAAAGTGCCGTAAAGTTTGAGGATTTACAAGAACAGTGGGTAGCAGCTATTCAAAAAGCTGGGATTAAAAAAATCACCGGAAAAATAATCGGAGATGGTGGTCACTATGAGGGCTATTTTGCCGGTCCAGGTTGGCCTTGGGAGGATCTAGGAAACTATTATGGTGCTGGCGTATGGGGGCTAAACATTTTGGAAAATTCTTTTGAATTAAATTTTCAACTCTCAAATAATAAATCAAAAGGACCTCAAATCATTAAGCAGTACCCCGGCATTCCAAATTTGTTATTATTGAATGAATTAAAAACTGGTGATCCGGATTCTGGAGATCAGGCATTTATTTTTGGTGGTCCATTTTCCTACAAGAGATGGATCAGAGGTAGTCTTCCACAAGGAACCGGACAATACACTATTTATGGTTCTATTCCGGATCCGGCTTATTTTGCAGCGTATCATTTAAGACAAAAATTACTTACCGCAGGGATTGATTCGAAAAGCGCAACAACTCAGATAGATGCACCATTTGTGCATTTAGGATTGAAAAATATTCATGAAATTAAGTCACCACCTTTATCGGAATTAGTTCGTGCAGCAAATCATGAAAGCATTAATCTCTATTGCGAAGTTTTTCTTAGAGAAATAGGAAAAGAAAGAAAATCTGGTGAAAAAGGATTGGAAAAATTAGCCCAGTGGTTAACCGAAAAAGGAATAGACAATTCAGGATTTATATTAAAAGACGGCTCGGGCCTAACACCCCAAAATGCGATATCCGCCTCTGCTATGTGTAGTCTAATTCGAAATAGAAAGTCAGATAATAGCTTTACAAGTTCATTGCCTATTGGTGGGGTTAATGGCACTGCTAAATATGTACTCAAAAATTCTCAAGCTAAAGGAAAAGTGATGCTTAAATCAGGTTCTATGTCAGGCGTGAGAGCCTATGCCGGAATAGCCAATCCAGAAGGCGGTGAGCCACTAGTTTTCTGTATCATTGCGAACAATTTTACAGCAAAAAGTGGGGACGTTCGCAGAGCTATGGAACGCTTTATGGAGAAACTAGTGATACCATAAAGATAGACATTTAGAGATTCAAAATTGATCTAACCGTTAAATAGGAAGACTTTTATTTTAATCTGGGTAGCTTCTTTAGATTTTCTTACTTTTACTGTAACAGAGACATACATGAAATACCCTTTACTTTATCTTTTTTCTTTGCTTTTTATTTTGTCTTGCGATCCTCCAATGGACGATAAGCAAGTGAGTCCACTAAAGCAAACCCATACCTATGTTGAGGACTCCGCAGCTGAAAATGCTAATAATTCCGATTCAGCCCTTCCAGAAAACCTTGATGAGGATAATCTGTATAATTTATACCGAGATATTTGGCAGAATCCATTGGGTGTTATCGAACAAATGGGGAATTTGGAAGGTAAAACAATCGCTGATATTGGTGCCGGCCCTTATGGTTACTTCTCTATTCAATTAGCCGCAAGAACAAAAGCCAATAAGATTATTTCGATTGATATAGATCCTGTAGCTATCAAGCAAATTGATGGAGCAAAAACCCTTCTTACGCCTGAAGTTGCGCAAAAGATAGAAACTAGGTTGGTTACGCCAAACGACCCTAAGCTCAAAGATGGAGAAGTTGATATCGTTTTAATTGTAAATACTGCAATTTATTTTGAGGATAGAGTAGACTACTTCAAAAATCTCCGAAAGGGACTAGCAAAAGATGGCCGACTTATTATCATTGATTTCAAGATGAGAAAAAGTCCAGTTGGACCTCCATTGGAAAATAGAATTCCTTTAGGAAAAATAGAATCTGAACTGAGTCAAGCTGGATACGAGGTAGTTGAATCAGATGATCGAACTTTGGATTATCAGTACATCGTATTTGCTGGAAATAAATAGGAGTTACCTATTTGCATAAGTAACTCCTTAAAAGTAGTGTTTGTGTTTTACGTTTTACTATACTAAGCGTTTATTACAGACGCCGTTTTCTTTATCAACTTTTTTCTTTCCGGTCCAGTCGACACCATAGTGATCGGAACTTCTAATTTATCTTCTATAAATTCTAAGAAATATTTGGCTTCAGCTGGAAGAAAATCATACTCAACCACATCATCTAAATTGCATTTCCATCCTGGAAATGATTGATAGCTAGGTTTTATTTTCGTATAGTTCATATCATATGGCAACTGATTAGAAAGTTGACCATTGTATTCATAAGCTACACCAGCCTGAACATTGCTAAACTGATTAAGTACATCTATTTTTGTTACTACCAGTTGAGTCACCCCATTAAGCATAATAGTATATTGAAGCTGAGGAATGTCAATCCAACCACATCTTCTTGGTCTTCCAGTGGTGGCACCAAACTCGGCACCTTCCTTTCTTAAAAATTCTCCGTCTTCATTATCTAATTCAGTAGGAAAAGGACCTGATCCCACTCTTGTACAATACGCTTTTGTGATTCCAATAACTTCCCCTATTTGATGTGGAGCAACCCCAAGGCCATTACAAACTCCTGAAGTAACCGTATTTGAACTTGTAACATAAGGGTAGGTACCAAAGTCTATATCTAACATAGAACCTTGGGCTCCTTCAGCTAAAATTTTCTTCCCAGCCTTCAGTTGTTCATTGATATAATATTCACCATCTACCTTAATCATTTTGCGTAGCGTTCCAAGACAAGCTTTCCATTGCGCTTCCTCTTCTTCTAGATTAAAGTCTATAGGTGGATAGATTTTTAATAGATCGAGATGTTTATTTTTCAAAGCTTCGTAAAGCTCATCGAAATTAGACAACTCTATATCTCCAACTCTTAGTCCATTACGACCGGTTTTATCCATATAGGTAGGACCTATACCTTTTAGTGTGGAACCGATTTTAGCTTTTCCTTTTGCGGATTCGGAAGCTGCATCGAGATACCTATGGGTTGGTAATATTAAATGTGCTTTTCGAGCTACAAATAATCTTTCTTGGTAATCTACACCAGCGTCTTCCAATAGCTTAATTTCTTTGGAGAGTGTGATTGGGTCAATCACAACGCCATTTCCAATTAAGTTGATTTGGTCCGGTCTGAAAATACCAGAAGGTATTGTATGAAGAACGAATTTATTGCCGTCGAATTTGAGGGTATGTCCGGCGTTAGGTCCACCTTGAAATCTAGCTACTATGTCATATTGACGAGCTAGATAGTCCACGATTTTTCCTTTTCCCTCATCCCCCCACTGGAGGCCTAAGATTACATCAATTGCCATGTCTTTGGTGCGGAATGTGCTTAAAAAACGGGTCCGATATCACGTCCCGCATTTACCAAACAAAGGTAGGGCTAAGTAAGGATATAAAGAAAGAAAAAGGAAAGTTGTTCAAAGGCTTATTTCTGTTGAAGTACCATACTAGCCGCCTGAATATTAGGACATAAGGGGAAAACATGGGTCAATCGGGTCATATCCAAAAGTTTAAGTACTTGACTAGACGGATTGGCAATTGCCATTTTACCTCCTGTTGTTTTGGATCGGCTCATCAGTCCTAGCAATAAGTTGATGCCTATGCTGCTCATATACTCGATAGCACTTAAATCAACTATCCACTTTTTATACCCTGCTTCAAGCTTGTTTTCGACTTCGCTGAATATTTCGTCTATCGTTTCTTCAGTGAATAAGCTATTAATGGCAAGGACTTGCACATTGTATTGAGAGGAAAGTTGAAATGCTGACATGGGCTTCGGATTATTATAGGTCCAATATCTAAAGTTTGCAAAGATTGGGCCAAACCTATATCTATAAAACCCTGAAAAGAAGTATTTTATGGATAAATTGGTTATTAGGCGCTCTTTTTGGTTCTTTCGCAACCTCCATCACAATTGCCATAAAGATTTAGACTGTGGTGAGTTATTTTAAATTTCAATAGCTCTCCCATCATATTTTTAATGTTCTGAATTCTTGGATCACAAAATTCGAGGACTTTTCCGCAATCCACGCATATTAAATGATCATGCTGTTTGAAGCCATACGATTTTTCATATTGGGCTAAATTCTTCCCAAACTGATGTTTAGTGACCAAGTCGCAATTCACCAACAGTTCTAATGTATTATAAACGGTAGCCCGACTCACCCTATAATTCTGATTTTTCATATGAATATATAAAGCCTCTGCATCGAAATGGTCATGCCGACGGTATATTTCCTCAAGAATTGCGAAGCGCTCTGGAGTCTTTCGCAAATTGTTTTTCTCTAAATGCAGTGAGAAAATATTCAATACTTCCCGAATGATTTTTTCTTCGTGTGTTTGAGCGGACATAGTAGTAAAGATAATGATAAAAAGTGAATGCTAAGATTATGCTTCACTTCTAGTAACAGAAGAGATTCCGTCTAAGTTCTTCAATGCACGGATTACTATGTTTAGTTGATCTTTGTTTG
>CALGJW010000470.1 GCA_937930025.1 uncultured Saprospiraceae bacterium
GCGAAGCGTTGCGAGTTTTAAGGGAGGTGGCTGTTTGTTTTAGCCTTGTGTTGTAGCTTTCGGGCGCTTGGCATAAGTACGAGGTTTTTGCACTTTACCTAAATAGTTGGAAACCAACTATTTTGAACTTTAACAAAAATAGGATTCTAATGCCTGATTCTCCTAGGGGATTTGCTAGGAATCGGACAGCGCAGCGTTATGTAACAATAGGTGGTTGTTTTTAACCAGACGTGTTACTTGATTTTAAGTTTATCTAGATCTTGACGGGTATCAAAAAAAGCTAATATCTCTATTGCTCCTTGATCTGATTTGTAGAACATGCTTGTTCTTTTGGTAATTACGGCTTTTCTTACTTCGTGCGATTCTATGTCCTCTAGTGGATATAGTGATGGTTGGATCACAATATTTTTTAAGACTTTCTGTACCCCTTCTGTTAACGATTTAAACTCCTTTTTACTTGTTCGAGCCTCCAGATAATCTAGTATTCCCTCATAGTCATTCAAAGACTTTTTCGACCAAATTATTTTCACTAGATGTCATATTTTTTTTGAAGCCTTGCCTTTACCTCTTCGTGAGGAATTACCTCTCCTCGTTCACACTCTTCAATAGCTTCTCGTATATGATTTTTTTGTCTATCTGTCAGCCCTGTACCTAAGTCTATAGTGTCGTTTAAACGATCCAGTAGTTTATCATCCGTAAGAGCAATAATTTTCTGGATAATTTGATATTTTTTTGCCTCCATGTTATTCATAACAACCGTGTTTATAGTTACAAGATAACGATTTTCTATTACTAATGTTGAATTGAGATTTTCTACTCAGGGAAGTACTTTTCTATAGCATCGGTGAGATCCTCCAGATAATTAATTTGATAAGCTTCTGTGCTGCTTACGTAGCGGTGACCAGCCATTTACTGCGCTTTCTGCCTAGCAAAATTCAAATTTGGAAGTGGATAAACGCGCACCGCCATTTCGATCAAGCGCGATAAGCCCAAAACAGCGCGTTTTGTCTTCACTAAATTAGAACCCACAAACAACGGATCACTGCATATTAAAAGATAAACTGACGTCTATCTTCTATCAACCTTTTAAGCGAAGCGTTGCGAGTTTTAAGGGAGGTGGCTGTGTGTATTTGCCTTGTGTTGTAGCTTTAGCGCGCCCGACATAGTGCCGTAAATGAGCGGTTAATAAGTCGTGAGGTGTATGTGGAATGAGTGCAGAGCCAAGCGGATCGCCGCCCGGCAAGGTATTTGTGACCCCGCAGCAGCATCGTGGCGGCTGCTTTAGCGAGGCGAGGAAGGGAGCAAATGCATAGATTGCAGGCGTGGAAAGTTTAGCCTTGTGCGTTAGCTGCCAGCGAATGGAGCATATGCCGAACACCGCTTTTCTGGTTAAATTTTTACAGACTCATTTTCTATTATATCCATCATATTGTTAAAATGATTCAATGTTTGGCCATTCTGCGTTTCATTCATCATTAATTTTAGAATTTCCATTCCTTTTACAAATGAATTTTTTTTTGATTTTTTTTCTAACTGATCATACATAAGTGAATATTCAACAAAAACAAATAACCCTTTAGAGTTTCTATCTAAACCATCTTTTCTCAATACTTCTATTCCTTCTGAATAAAGTTTTGCAGTCCTATGATCTAAGTTCATTACAATATATTCTAATAATTTCTTTGTTTTAGAATGGTTATATCCTATTGCTAAATTATGAATTTCGCTCTCTGGAAAAGAAAGAGTAAGTAAAGGTTTATCTGTAAAAAAAGCAATATGTAAAGTATCATACTTCCTAAAAACATCGAAATCTTTAAAAATTAAATAGGCAAGATTTTGAGCTTCAATGTGATGTAAGGATTCTGACCAAATCTGACGTTCATTCTTTAATTCAACTTGGATATTGTTATCAAATTTAACAATTCCTATCTCAACAGAGGGACATCGATTAACCCAATTAGAAACAATATTTTGAATAGATTCTATTTCTTTATTGTTTGTATTCTCACAAGATAGAAAACCCATAAAAACAAATGAAATCAATACATACATATATTTACTCACACATAAATGTTTTATTATTAAAGGAAATTTGGCTTAACATAAATTAATCAAGAAAATTTATCTTTTCCTGATTTTGATTTCTCCATCTGGCAAATGTACCGGTGGTATCTATATTTAAGTTTTTAAGCGAATATTCTGCTGAATCTTTGAAAGTACTAAGAGTATAGTGTTGAATTATCGTGTCACCTAAACTACCGCGTGTAACGTCAATTGGTAAAAGAAGAATACCTCTTCCAAGTGTAATACCACCTAGACCACCACTAATACTAGGGTAGCCGTCACTAGTGACATTTTTATAGGCACCACCAAAAGGTCCTCCACTTAATCTAAAAGTTTCAGTTTGAGCATTTTTGAGCGAATTAAGAGTATTTAATATAGTTTCATCAACTCCGGTTAAGGTAAGTTGTCCTACTGGCATAACAGAAAGTCCAACATTTGGCGTTGTACTTGTGCCCTCAAATACAGAATAATTTATAATGTGATATACATCTCTCCCTTCCCAAGACCCCCATTGTGCAACAGAACCAACACTTAACTCCATTACTGATGCCCCTAGATTTTTATACAAATCTGCGCCAATAGCACCTTCCATTGCATAAAAGTCTACTTTTACATCCTTAATAGCGTTAGAACTCAAACTAGAAGAGTTAGTTTCATTGTTTGCTGAAACTGTAGCAGGTGGTAAACTAGTTTCAATCCATCCTTTTTCTTTTGAAGCTTTTGGATCCCAAGGACCTACTGTGTATTCACCTTTATCTGTAACACCTTTCCATTCTAAGCCTTCTAGGTCAATTCCATCAATAACTCTATTTTCAGCAAAAGCATAAGGAGAGTTCCAAGGATAATC
Source organism: uncultured Saprospiraceae bacterium (assembly GCA_937930025.1). Lineage (GTDB taxonomy): Bacteria > Bacteroidota > Bacteroidia > Chitinophagales > Saprospiraceae > JABDJM01. Next base: position 2,912 of record CALGJW010000470.1, read on the forward strand.
AGGAGCTAATGGATCAACAGATAAGAATTTCCCTATCCTCGGATCATGCACACGATATTTAAAGTTCACAGCCTGTCCACCTCTCCATTCAGTATCCTGCTCCTGTCCATTA
>CALGJW010000471.1 GCA_937930025.1 uncultured Saprospiraceae bacterium
AGGCTGCAGCATTGATCATTGTGGGCGTTTGAGGACCATACTCATTATTTTGAAGCACCACTACATAAATTTGTTTTTCCGGAATGAATATGGAATTAGCTTTATAACCAGGAACAAAACCCGACTGTTCAAAACAATCCAGGTCTGCAATTTGATTGATTTCCCAACCAAAACCCAGGTCCGTTTTTTCCCCGTTTGACAGCAAGTTATTCGCGAACATCTTTGCTCGACTTTTTTCATTTATTACTTTCCCTTTATGCAGACCTAGCACCCATTTATTAAGATCAGCTGCAGTACTAATTATTGCCCCTGCGGAAAATGGAGAGGTATGAAAAGTCGCATGAATGAGTTCATCATTTTCATTTTCAGAATAACCTACCGCCCTGTTTGCCACAATAGCTTCGTAGTTATTGACTGATGTGTTGTTCATATTGAGTACTTTGAAAATTCGATCTGCCAAAAAAGCATCATAAGCCTGTTGGGAAACAGCTTCAATGATTAGACCTAGTATAAAATAGCCTGAATTAGAATAACTGTATTCAGCACCGGGAGTAAATTTCAAGGGTTCCTCATTTACCAATGCTACAATTTGACTTGGAGATAAGTTATCCCTCATTTGTTTCCGAATGGATGGAACTTGAGGATAGTCCATTATGCCTGAAGTATGCGTTAACAATTGAGCTAGGGTAACATCCTTTTTATCATCCCGCATAGATGGCAAATAGCTTGAGATGGGATCATCAATGGACAATTTACCTTCCTCTTCTAACATCAAAATGGCTGCTGCGGTAAACTGCTTTGTTATAGAGCCAATGTGAAATTTGGTGGTAGCATTGATCGGAATATTGAATTCAACATTTGCTAGTCCTCTTTGATTTTGATAGATTGTTTTTCCTTCCTTTGCAATCAGTATAGCCGCACCACTCTTTGTCGGATCATAAGCGGATTCAAAAATTTGATCTAATTGTTCGGCTAAATTTTGGGCGTTAACTATTGAGGCAAAAAAGGACAATAGTAGTCCTATGATGAATATTGGCTTCATAGTTTGTTGCTTTTTATTCAAATAAAATTTAAAATGAATAGTACAAGCATAAGAGTAGTAGAAAAAGAAAAGGACGTAAAGTTGCTTGTCTTTTTATTACGATAGAGAAAGATCTTTGCACTGGTAGATCATAATGTGGTTTGATCTTCAGTTAGCTGCGATGACCGTTGACATTACCCAAAATTTGCATGTAAAGGATAAAATGATTAATTTGGAAAATAATTTCTAAAATAATATTTCTATATGAAATCTGAATCATTTGGTGAACTAATCCGGAATTTGAGAATAGAAAATGGACTTTCTCTGAGAATAACAGCATCTGAAATAGATATAGATCAGTCAACTCTGTCGAAAATTGAAAGGAATGAAAAACAAGCTCCTGAGTATATAATAGATTCTCTAGCGATACTTTTTCAGCAAGAAATAAAAACTTTTAAGGTCAAATACCTAAGTGAAAAAGTCTATTATGATGTTAAGGATTCTGACTATTCAATTGAGTCTCTGGAACATGCAATAAAACGTCTAAAGTTTGAAGGTAAAGGAACTGTAATTCATAATGAAAGGGAGTTGCTGTTTACTAAGATTCGAAATTATTTAAAGACGTCCCCGATTGAAAAAGCTTGGGTTTTCGGATCTTTTGCAAGAGGTGAAGAGAATTTTGATAGCGATATTGATTTACTTGTAAAATTTGATAAGACTGAGAAGATTGATTTATTCGAATACATTGGAATAACCCATGAACTAGAAGACCTATTGGGTAGAAATGTTGACTTAGTTGAGCAAGGAAAATTGCTTCCTAATGTTTCTAAATTTGTTAAAACAGAAAAGGTTTTGGTATATGAAAGATAGAGGAGATGTAGATCGATTAAAGGAGATTAAGGTAGCAATCAATAAAATCCAAAGATATACCGAGGATATCATTTTTCAAGAATTTGAAAAGAATGAATTAATTCAAGATGCAGTATTTAAGAATTTTGAGATAATAGGCGAAGCAGCCTTTAAAATATCTAAATTGACAAAGGAGAATTTCAACGAAATAGAATGGCGTAAGATTGAAGGGTTGCGACACAAATTGGTTCATGATTATTATGAAATAGATCTTAAAATTGTTTGGAATACCAAAGAGAAAAGGCTTCCTGAATTATACAAATCTGTTAATAAATTAGTGAGAAAATTAAAGCGTGAAAAATAAACACTTTGACTAATAAGCGAGCATGATTACATACTCCTTCACCGTACGCTACATCTCGCGTATTCGAACAAACTGCTAATCATTCCATAAAAAAAGCATTCCCATTATTCATCGCAATCCGCGAAGCTGTTAATAAGATACGAACGCGATGTTAATGAGTGTAATAATACCAACATAGTCGGCAAAGCCCTTTATATTTATTCCTAGATCCTACTAATGAATACCAATGCAATGAAGTATATTATTCAGGTCAATACTCTTTTTATTTTAATCCTTTCCCTATCATTTGGGTGCAAGAAAAACAATATTGAACCAGCTACCGAATTTGATTACCCTACTGTGAATCACGACTTAAGTTATATTCCTTTTGATTCAACAGTTGACAACCCTGATTTTATTGTTTGCGATTCCACAGCGATTGGATCTGGGAGAAATCGACTTCAGTATATCGGCGGAATAAATAAACTAACCGAAGATATAAGTTCCCAATTTTCACAACAGCAAAAGTATGATTTCTATGATGGCTATATCGTTATTCGATTCATTGTAAATTGCGACGGCAAGTCTGGAAGATATCGAGCTCAAGCCTTAAACCTAGATTTTTCCCAAAAAATTGAAACTACCGACATCCTTGAATACACGATTTCGCTTATTCAAAATTTAGACCATTGGGCTAAGTACATATATATTTGATCAATATCCTTCGATCTATAGCACTCAAAATTCTTGTTTATAAAGGCCTTTGATGTAGAATTGCAACCCTACAGGCTGCTATGTTTAGTACCTGCAAATCTTGGGGCGTTGCCCCAAGTTCTGGA
>CALGJW010000472.1 GCA_937930025.1 uncultured Saprospiraceae bacterium
CTTGCTGCCCTCCATTGAGCGATTCTATGCTAACATTGTTTTAATAGAATTAATTGAGTTGAAAAATAAAAACTACCTATCTATTTACCTAAAGGGCGGTGAAGGAGGCTCGAATTGGGACGAACAGATTATTGCGGAGTATGATGGAAAAAATAATTTTGAAATTATCGCAAATGGAGAAGTTGGCTATTGCCATGATTGTGGCATTTGGAGTAAAATTGAATTGAAGGAAAATCCGGATGGATTTGAAATGATTGAAGTGATTGATTCAATGAACTACTTAGGTGATTCTTGGGAAAGGGTGTGGAGAAAGAAGAAGTCGTTGAAGAAAATAAAAATATAAAAACTCGAAATAGCAACAGTTTTCGAAGAAGTAACGAATGAACAGAATTATTAAAAGTCTTATATCAGGTTTGATTTGTACCGCAATAGCCTTTTATTGCGCAAAGGATCTTCCGATATCCTACGGAATTTCAACCATTGTTATCTTCTTCCTATTGGCGTCCTTAGCCATTTATATCATCATGACAACTGTCCATTTTGTACGAATGAAAATGTTTGATGACTAATTTAATTAGTACAGCCGCAATGCATTGCGGCTCTTCTTACAGCTGCAATGCATTGCGGCTATTCGCACGCGCCTCCGGTGCTGAAATTCCTATGGGCAGATTCGGTTGCCATAAACATTGCACTCCTCTGGGGCTTTCAAAATCACCGCTTCTTTAGAGCTAATCACATCCTTCTACCTAAATGCCTATGTTATTCGGTCGCAACACATTTGAATTCGTCATTGGATCATCGACCTCGCTATATGATCAACGTAAATTCGAATTTGAATTCGACATTCGCAATTTTATTTCTGCTGCTCACCACCCTGCTGCTCTCTACCAGTTTGATTACCAGTATTTTGCATCGGACTCTGACTTGACTTTTTTTGGCGGTACTTTTGGATTTGTCTGAAAATCATAGGTCCGAACATCATTAAAACGCGCATTAATCCTCTCATAATTGTTTTTGTTTCTATTGTTTAGACGTGTCATTTAATGAGAAGTCTCATTTATTGGTAAAAAAGAATACTTATCGGGAATTTATCAAGAAACTAAGGAGAGAACATCTTTAATCCGCCTTATTAATATTGAAATATATAAACGTAAACAAGGAATTTTGGAATTTGAAATGGACATTAAATTGACCTATTGCCTTTACATTAAACGAAACGGAATGTCAGTCTTACGGACTTAGCAGCAAGCTATATCCTATAAGACTTTTTAACAAATGTATATAAGACAATATCTTATCCAATCCCTACATATCAAACACCATCCCAAGCTGCAACACAACATCTCTGCGTAAAATATCCACCTGACCTAAAGTCTCGGTTAAAAGCTGTAATGTCAGATTAGGATTTTCAGTTCTTTCCTTTCTTATCATGAAATCCAAAAGCATCACTTTAGTACCGAACACAACGCCAATTTTTTTACTCAAGTTTAATCTGCCTTGGAGTTTACCTCCTACTCCGAGCAAATAATCTGTATCCCTAATTGGAAATCCAAAGGAAGAAGAAGGTACATGTCTCTCAATGCGATAAGCTAAACCAACCAAAGGAGCTACAAATATGTCAAATCGTTCGGATTGTAAGATGGATTTACCATAATAGAAAGAGGCTTGTATTTGTACTTTCTCACGAATATAATCGGGTAAAGGGTCTTCAAAAATTTGCTCAACCACTCCATAGAATGGTGGGATTATTCTAAATTTATAAAAGTCTAATTCTACACCTGCTCGAGTGTTACTCATAATTTTCCCAATGGCGATAGCAGCATAGTTAAAGCCAGTATATGTATTGTTTGTGACTGTGGCCTTAGGATCAGGTAAGCTTTTTAGCCTATAATCAATATCAAAAAGAACGCCTCCTTTAATCTCGAAATTATAGGTAGATTTTTTTTTGCTTGAGTTCTTTTGAGCAGAAACCGAGGACACCCCAAACAGCAAACAAAGGATAAATAGTAAATTAGTTTTCATACTGTTAATATATGAAAAAAACAATTAACAAAATAATCAGGAAATTAATAACAGCTTGATAAGTTAACTTGCCTTCGCAATCATAGACTTCAACCATTCATTCGGAATCATATCTATAGTCAAGTTTATCCTTTCTGTTGTTCCGGTGTTATTTATCCGATGAGGGTCCGATAAGCGCAAGTACCAGCATTCCCCAACTTTCATTGGTACCAATTCATTGTTCAAATAAAATTCAACTTGATCATTGGTAATAATTGGAACTGTTAGCCGCACAACAGATTTTTGCTCTTCCAATGCTAGTGTCGGATCAGTATGCTCCTTAACAATGGCACCTGGAGCGAGTCTAAGTAATCGGACTAATGTAACTTTGGTATTCGATTTAAAGGTATCTACAACTTCAGTTAAATAAGGAGATTTCAAAAGTGCAGGAGTATCTAACCAAGGAGTCCAAGAGCCATCTGCAAAATCTTCAGCTGGCGGTGGAAAGGGCAAGGAAGTATCGACCATGTGCGCAGGCGAGCGAAGTGGTAGCGCATCGTAATAGATGAATTCGCCAAGTTGAAGCTGCGCAATGTCGGCCTTCATTTTTTCTACATCAAAGTGAAAAGGTAATTGAATACGGTCGCTCCATTTAGAGTCAACCGAGTTGGAAGAAGAAATCATTGGTTTTAATTTTTGGAGTTAAAGACAAATAAAAATAAGGATTTATTTTAGTTCCATGCCTATTCGTGTATGAATAATAAGACAACTAAGTAAAATGAACCTTTGCCAATTACAAACACTTGACCGGCAGATTTACACCATTGAAATATCTACTCTGGGTAGTTCTCCTATTTTTCCCCTACTACTTACCTACTACAATGCATTATTGACGTACATACGCAGTCATTTGAAAACCAAAATCCTTACCTTGGAAGAAATTAAAAAATCCTATAGCATCACACTAGTCCCTATGAAACAATTCCCACCTTTTTACACAGTTGTCACGCTACTTTTTACCATTTTTTTATCAACCATGATTCAAGCACAAACAGTTGAAGACGATTTCGAAGGAAATGGAACCATTTCCACTTGGAAAGCCGATGACTGTGAAATGAATACCTCTTTGGCAAACCCTTTCGCTCAAGGGATCAATACCTCTGCTACGGTTTTGGAATACAAAGACATTGGTGGACAATATGCAAACATTCGGTTCGAGGTGGACAACACTTTTGACTTATCTTCCAACTATACTTTTAGCTTGAAAATATATGTTCCATCCAATGGATTGACAGGAAATCAGAATAATAAACTTTCTCTGAAATTACAAGATGGGACAATGGCTTCTCCTTGGGCCACACAAAGCGAAATAATTAAACCGCTTGTATTAGATCAATGGCAAATAATCAGCTTTGATTTTTTAAATGACAACTATTTTAATTTAGATCCAAGTTCTCTCCCTCCGACTCAGCGAAGTGATTTTAATAGAGTTCTCTTGCAAGTTAATGGGGAAAACAATACCGACTTAGTAGTAGCTTACATTGATGATGTATTTTATGATGGATCCATTACTTCTGATCCTGAATTTAATGATCTCGTTTGGTCAGATGAGTTTGACGAAGATGGCCCGATAAACGCATTGAACTGGCATCATCAAACAAAGTTACCTTCCCAAGGAAGTTGGTACAATGGAGAAATCCAGCATTACACCAATCGTATAGAAAATTCTTATGTTGAAAATGGTATGCTGCACCTTACGGGAAAAAAGGAAAGTTTCAAGGACCAAGGACAAACTAAGCAATATACCTCTGCTAGATTGAATTCAAAATTTGCGTTTACTTATGGAAAAATAGAAGTCCGTGCGAAGTTGCCAACTGGGCCTGGTACCTGGCCTGCCATTTGGACCTTGGGAAAAAATATCAATGAAGATGGCGCTTATTGGGATAACTTAGGATTCGATTCGACTAGTTGGCCGGCCTGCGGAGAAATGGATATTATGGAACATTGGGGTACCAATCAAAACTGGGTTTCTAGCGCCACGCATACGCCTTCCAGTTCTGGAAATACGATGAATGTAGGTAGTCAAAATATTCCAACTGCGTCAACAGATTTTCATATTTATTCCTTAGAATGGTTTCCGGATAAATTGGTGTTCCGTGTAGATGGCGTTCCGCACTTCAATTATCAACCCGCTGTCTTGAATGCCGACACTTGGCCATTTAATGCGGAGCAATACATCCTTTTAAATTTTGCATTTCTACCAAGCATAGAACCAAGTTTTACAGAAGATGCGATGGAAATAGATTATGTACGCGTCTATCAAAATGATAACGTCTCTGCAAACGTTGACAATCCTCGTCATTTATTTAAGTTGAAAAATGCGCCGAATCCCGCGAAGGATTATACGATCATTAGCTATACGCTGCTTAAAAAAATGGAGGTGCAATTGTCTGTTCATGATGTGAATGGGAAATTGGTTCAATCCTTAATTGACGAAAAGCAAGCTGCTGGAGATCATCAAGTGCGATGGAATCTTACTAATCTTTCATCTGGCATTTACTTCTATAGTTTAGTCATTGGTGAGCAAACTATTACGGAGAAAATCATTATTGAAAAATAAGATAATCATTGCATATAAAACAAACTAGCGGCTTTAAAAGGCTTGTCTTGTACTTTTGGCAATTAGGCTTACTCCTTAAGTCTTAGCCCTTTAAACTCATCTCCTTCCAGTAAAAGTGTGGCTTCAATATCCTTATTGGACAAAGTATCAAAAGATATTTCTGCGCCAATTTCTTCAATTAGAAATGCATTTGAAGCGGTGGCGGCTAATGGAAGTTTATTTGAACCTTCCGGTTGAACTAACAGCGTTTTCTCTTCCAAAGTAACAAAAAGTGTAAAGGGTTCAAACTCGTAGGTGCCTACAAAGCTTTCCATCGCAGCTACCTCTAATTGTATTGTATTCTTTTCTTCCGGAACTTCATCTGTAACTTTTTTAGCACTACTCTTATATCTCCTATTCTTATAAACAAAGCCATCAATCTTACCGGCTGCATTTTTACTAAAATTAATTTGACGATAGCCTTCTTTATAATATAAGCAGTATTCTTCCTTGACATACAACATCTTTGACTGACCTCCTTCTGCTTTAATATAAAATCCATTTTCATTTTTAGCTATAATCCGTTTATCTCCACTATCTAATTCATAAATGCCTGT
>CALGJW010000473.1 GCA_937930025.1 uncultured Saprospiraceae bacterium
TGGAAAAAAGCTAGTCTAACTTATACTGTAGGTAGATTGCTTAAATTTGAGTAGTTCTGTTTTCAACTTTTCGCGCGTACTGGGTCGTAAAGGAACCAATGGTAAACGAACTTCGGTTTCACAAATTTCCAATAAATTCAACAAGCCTTTAATGCCACATGGATTACCATCCACATACAGCGGTTCATGAAAATTCAACATCGCCAAATGCAGCTCAGCCGCTAGTTTATAGTTTCCATGCTGCGCAGCATGTATCATTTCTGAAGTCTCTCTTGGAAATGCATTTCCAATTACGGATATAAGTCCATCTCCTCCGCAGGCCATTAAGCCAATAGCAGTTGGATCGTCGCCAGATAATACCGCGAAGTCTTCAGGAGCATTTTTTATCACTTTACTGGCTTGAACGATATCTCCTCCAGCTTCTTTGATCGCACAAATATTTGGATGTCGCGCTAACTTTAATGTTGTTTCTGGTAAAACATTAGAAGCGGTTCGCCCGGGAACGTTATACATGATCACAGGAACTTTTGAATTGTTTGCGACATGCTGATAATGTTGAAAGATCCCTTCTTGACTAGGCTTACTATAAGAAGGAGAGCTGCTTAATATTCCGTCAAAACCTTTGTAATCAAATCCCTTTAACCGATCAATAAGTACCTGCGTATTGTTCTGTCCAAAATAACCAGCCACCATTTTTTTACGACCACTATTCACTGCTAACACACAATCAAATATTTTTCTGCACTCGACGCTTGTTAGTGTAACTGATTCACCTGTAGTTCCCAAAACAACCAGATAGTCGACTCCACCTTGAATGATATTCTCCGCTATTTTTTCCAATGCCGGAAAGTCCACTTTACCTTGCTTCAAGGGAGTTACCAATGCAACACCAATACCACCAAATATTTTATCCTGCATTCGTTTTTAATTTATTTAAAAATCTTTCAACTTCCTTCAAGTAATCAAATGTTGAATTTTGTTTTGTTTGCGCAATCATCAAATCGTAACAATACTCCTTTTCTATAATTGGTCCGATTCGCAATTTACTTTTGCTTTGCGCAGATACGTCATTCAACACCTGTTCGTCTCCACAGCTAATTAATACATCGAAACTATTGTCTATAAATTTTTGAACTGCTTCGGAATTATTTTTTCCTAGCCAGTTTAAATCCTTCTTTGTAAAATAGGGCCAAGAAAAATTGGGTAGTTCCTCCTTGGTATCAATAAAACAAAGTGTGGCTACTGTCTTACCTTGTTTTTCCAAATGCTTTATAAATTTCTTAACCTGATCTCGCTCGGCTAGTCCCGTTCCATTAAAAAGTACACCAATAGATACGGCATCTTCAAATGCAATAGAATGTCGCTGAATGCGGTCATTCAATTTTCTTTCGATCATACGATCATGCAACTGATGCCTAATTCTTTTGATTAGTTCCATGTGTGTTATTGACGTTCCAAATATAAGTTGGAAGTCTGAAATAATTCAGGAAGTCGAGAATTGACGAAAAACTTATGGTGTTACCCTTTTGCGAAAATAAAATTGCTGAACAATTAAACCTTGGCTTCTTTCACAGCAGCTTCCTTGTAGGCAAATCTACCCATTTCGCTATACTTATTTATGCGCTGCTCGATTCTATCTTCTGGATCGATTTCAACTAACTCCGCGATAACTTTTTTGATATGCCGCTTAAGCAGTTTTGCAGTTTCTTCAGGATGCGCATGTGCACCTCCCGATGGCTCTTTGATGATTCCATCAATCAACCCAAATTCTAGCATATTATCGGCAGTCAGCTTCAAAGCTTCTGCGGCTTGTTCTTTATAATCCCAACTTCTCCAAAGTATTGAACTACAGGATTCAGGGGAAATAACGGAGTACCAAGTGTTTTCCATCATGTATACCCGATCTCCTAATCCTAAACCTATTGCTCCTCCTGAGGCTCCTTCTCCAATAACCACACAAACCACAGGCACTGTCAATTGTGCCATTTCAAATAGGTTTCTAGCTATGGCTTCTGCTTGTCCTCTTTCTTCTGCTTCAATTCCAGGATAGGCTCCCGGAGTATCTATCAAACAAACTATGGGGTGATTGAGCCTTTCGGCCAATTTCATTAATCTCAATGCCTTTCTATAGCCTTCAGGATTCGCCATTCCAAAATTACGGTATTGACGCATTTTGGTGTTGACTCCTTTTTGATGGCCGATGATCACCACATTGGTCCCATCTATATTTCCTAACCCTCCTACAATGGCCTTATCGTCACCGAAATAACGATCACCGTGCAATTCCACAAACTTCTTACACATCTGTTCTACGTAGTATAAGGTATATGGACGCTCAGGGTGTCTTGACAATTGTACTTTTTGCCAACCGGTGAGGGAGGAATATATTTCCTTTTGGGTGGTCTTTATCTTTGATTCCAGCTCCTTGATCTTATCAGACAAATCGATCTCTCCGGCTTCGGAGACCTCTTTCATCTTTTCAAGCTGTTCGTATAAATTCTCTAATGGCTTCTCAAATTCCAGAAAAATCATATATCATCATTTGGTCTGGTAATGGGGAGATATTCTCCCATTTAATACGAGTTGAAGTAGTATTTGATTGTGCGAAGCAGTAAAATTATGGGTTTCCGAAGGGAGTCTAATTAGTTGTTAAGGTATTGCAAAAATAGCTAAGAAAGGGCAGTATTAGAGCATTTAAGGTGAAAAATACCCTCGAATACTTACTAGTTGGCTAGTAATCAGGAGTTTAATTTTATCTGAAAGACGCGATTGCTGGACCATCTTAGCAGATAAAATGCTTAGAACTTTAACAAATCTGGGGTGTCTCAAATTATGAGACTTTACACTTTCAATTATTAGCAATATGCTTTGAGTATTTAAGGGAGGCCTTTGATCAGCTTATTATGTGTTTTGGGAGCCACTTAAACTCGCACCAATTGCATCAATGGTTCAAAAGAATAAAGAGCAGGCCTTCTCCCGGCAGCCTCTTCTAAAGTAAGGATTAATTTTTTTTCTAGAAGTATTCTTGTGAATCTGGAGGCTGTTGGAGCAGGAATTCCACTCTTTGAAGTAAAGTTATTATTCCTAAAGATTGGATTAGTAAAAATGAAATCCAATGCATTTATACTCCATTTTGATGATAGTAATTCTGTGAATTTTAATTTCATTTCTTCATAGAGTTCTTTTATTCTATCAGCTATCTCAAGGTTTCTTATCGCTTGATTATCGAGGGCTTTTAAAAAGAATACGCACCATGATTCCCAATCTCCAGTTTCTGATACATTTCTCATTGTGTCGATGTATTCATCTTTATTTTCTTCTAAATACCCACTTACATAAAAATGGGGTTCTGAGATTATACCGGATGTCCAAAGTAATAAGGTAATAAGCATTCTTCCAATTCTACCATTTCCGTCTTGAAACGGGTGAAGCGCTTCAAATTCTATATGCATCAATGCCGTCTTTATTAAAATTGGATGTTCTGATTCTTCAATATATTTGAATAACTCTTCTAGTCCGTCCAATAGTTTTTCAGGACTTATTGGTATAAATAATATAGTCTTCTTTAGTTTGTCCGCTAGATAGTTTTGTTCTTTTTTGAATTCGCCTGGTGATTTTTTAGCTCCTCTTCCAAAGTACAATAATTGTTGGTGCAGCGTCTTAATGAATGATGATGATATTTTATATCCGTCTGTCATCGCTTCTTGAGCATTAGTTAATGCCCTTCTGTACAATATGGTCTCTAAGACCTCTGACCTTACATTTTTGGGATTTAGTTCTGTCTGATTGGAATTATCAGCTTCATATTTCAATATTTCATCCATAGTACTGATCGTTCCTTCCATTCTGGATGAAATAACCGCTTCTTGATTTCTTAAAGGGGCTAATAGTATTTCACTATTGTGCATTGTTTTTAACATCTGGTCATATCGAGCAATAGAATCCGTAGCTTTTATAAGCGCATCTATAAATAGATGATATTTCAACTCAGATGGTGGAAATTGATCGTAATGGTATTTTACGGCATTTTCTGCGTTAAGGATCATATTTTAATATTTTTGATCATCAAATATACGAAATAATGATCAACAAGTGAGATTGATATCAAAACAGAAGTATCAAAGCTATTTGGCAATCATATTTTTGATAAAATGATCATCAAATAGTTTTGATGTACTTTCATGCACATCAAAACCAATAGACTATAACTAATCAGAAAATTTGATGCACAAATTGCTATTTTTTAATGCTTCATGAGCGAGTTTCCTAGAATATACCAACCAAAAGCGCTTGAACTATTACTCAAGAAACTTGTTACCGATGAATCTAAGATTGTGCTCGAATGACACTAAAATCATAACCAAAATGAAAAATATACTTGTAATAACCTTATCAATAGCTTTCTCAGGTTTTGCTTTCAGCCAAAACAAAGCTATTAACAGCCCTAAGACAATAAACGCCAATGAACTTGCCATGCTAATTGGCAATTGGGAAGGCAGTTTGATGTACTTGGATTACACTTCCAATAAACCCAATACTATCCCTAGTAACTTAGTGATTGAGGCTGGAAAAAATGAAAACCAACTTAAGGTTGCAAATTTTTATCCTGGCGAGCCAAAAGCAAATAACAATTACAAAATCACCATTTCAAAAGATGGGACTCAGATAAATAAGCAGGATATTAAAACCAAAACAAACGAACCGAACGGTAGTATTAAAGTGATCGTCGAATACAATGGTAAAGATGGAAACGATAACAAAAAAGCGCTATTCAGAATTTCTTATCTATTGAGTGAAAAAAAGTATACCGTAGAAAAAGAAGTGTTGTTCGAGGGGACGGAAGAATGGATTTTGAGGAACCGATATAGCTATGAAAAAAAGTAAGGAAAGTAGTCCTTAAATATTCTCCAACAGTTCATTAAGTCTGGCTAAATCTTCCTTATAAATCGCATGAAATTCTTCCACATAGGGTCGAACTAAACCGTAGCCTTTAGTGTGCCATTCTGATGCTTTGTTCAACGAATTTCTGGCTTCTAAAAATTTGTTTTGCTTCTTATACAACAAGGCTAAGTAATAGTGCAACTCAGGATTTTTTTCATTGTTTTCAATTCCCAAAAGAAATATTTCTTCTGCTTTTTCTAATTCATCAGCTTCTGAATAAGCAATACCCAAGTTTAAAAACGCTACTGGCTCTACATAGTCAACCTCCACGTCTTTAATTTCTTTTTGTAAATGTTTGTCGAGATAATATATGGCCTTATCCAAACTATCCAATCGCAGATAAGCAACCCCGCGCATATAATCCACCGAAGTGGCTTGAGGATAGTCCACAGTATTGGGCGTAAATGAATCACAAAGATCTAAATCGCGGATAGCAGTTTCATAATCTCTGTAAAAATACAACCAGCAATATCCCTTATAGCCCGCCCATTCTTTCGGATCTAGTTCAACAGCTTTTTCATAGAAATAATTCGCTTCTACCCCAAAACCTCTTTTTAAATAGGGCACTCCCAATTCTCGTTGCGCCCAAGCATTGTCCGTATCAAAAGAAATTCCCTCATTAATAACCATCCGCTCTCCTACCGTACCTTGATAATACAAATCAGTTCCTGCTCCATTAAAAAATGATTCCGCGAGTTTTGATTTTTCTTCTTCACTGAATTTCTTTTTATAGAGAATTTCTTCCTTTTGGGTACAGCCATTTAAGACCAGTAATAGTAGTATGGGGAAAAACAAGGTCGGCCATCCTGGGATTGAAAACCAGCGGCTGTTTTTACTGTGGCAGTATTTCAATGATGGCACCATCTTTTAGTTTAAAGGTTAAATAAGTATATGCATCTCGGGCTTTCTTTTCCTTTCCTATTAGAAGCGCCTTCCACTTTCCATGTTCCTGCAATATTTCATAAAGGTGATTCACCGTCGATTTTGAAAAAGCCTTAGGTTCGAATTCCAAGCTGCTTTCTTCCGTGATAAATCTCCCTGCCTCTCCTTTACAATTCACAATAAATCTAAAGGTCAAGTATCCTGATTCGTTATTCAATTTTTCTGGGTTTAGATGTAGATCAAGCATCGCTCTTATGGCCCCTTTCCCACCCTCGAATTTCGCATCATCATCGTTGTAATAATCATTGATTTTTGATTCCGAAAAACAAGGCTTGAAATCATTTCCTTTGTCTATTGCTTTAGTTTGATCTATCCAAGCTACCCGATGCGTTCCATGATTAGAACGCTTAGTAAAAGCTTCTCTGGTCATCAATTCTACTAACTCCATTTCAGTATTCCAATCATCAGATTTTGAAATATGCGCTGTCAAGCCTAAACCTTCGGTCCAAGTTTGTTCCCATTTATTATTATAGGTTTGAGTTTCTTTATCGTTTGGAGTAACCTCGTAAATCTGTTCCCCGCTGAAAAGTCGCACTGCTTTTTCATCCACTATACTATCCTTGATTTCATTTTGAGTAGTAGCCGTCTTTGTACTCCAGTGAGTTAAAACTTGGCTTTTCTTAAGATTAGCTGATTGCTCACTCCAATGCATATAAACATCCTCCTCAATGTCAGATTCGTACTTCGATAATTCTTCTTCACTTAAACCATAATATTTAAAGGCGAATTCTGAATCCAGCCGCCATCGTGGGCCTTCCATTTTAATGACAAAAAAGTGAGTAGGCTTGAACTCCGCGTCGTACTCAGTTACCTCTAGATTATCTTCATTCAACCGAAATTCAACATATTCGATATCCGTTTTAGGGGTATTCCAGCTTTTATGCTTTTGATGCACATAATATTTCCATACCAATCCATCTTTCAAAAGGCTAGCATTTGGTAAAAATGGAGAAGCCTCTCCAAGTTGGTTTGATACGGACTGACAACCGGCTACAATCAGAAACACTAATAGAATAGGGCATCGCATGGGCTAAATGTAGCTGAATATCGCAGATTTGGTATTAAAAATGAGCGGATTAACAAATCATTGGGGAATAGGAAAATGAGTAAATAGGTCCATTAAAATTATTTTAAAAAAATTCGTCAAAAGACTTGCCCCAAATGGTCAAAGATGATACTTTTGCAGTCGCTCTGAAAATGAGCGAAAAGGTCCGGTAGTTCAGCTGGTTAGATGAACGACGATCCCGAAGGGTTGAGTACGACAGTACTCAAAGGAGAGAACCGCGAAAGCGGGTGGGCTGGCAAAGATAAAGATCAAAGCCACGGAACTTTTAAAAGCTATGAAATAAAGAAAATGGTCCGGTAGTTCAGCTGGTTAGAATACCTGCCTGTCACGCAGGGGGTCGCGGGTTCGAGTCCCGTCCGGACCGCATCAAAGCTTCAAATCGCAAGATTTGGAGCTTTTTGCGTTTTAGGATGCCATACCAAGTTTACATATTATACGCTGAAAAGTTAGATCGCTTTTAAAAGGGACAAACTCAAGATGTATCAGTCAGATTGATCCGACACAATAACAGCCAGCATAAGTATTCATCGAAAGGTATTCCAAGGCGGTTAGTTCGGTCTATAGTTAGCACAAATTTCAATGCTTCGATATTTCAGCATAATCATGCAAGATTGCAGGAAGCAATTTTTTTTCAGCTATAAAAGGAATACCAAAAGTTTTTTCTGCATATGTTGATTTAATAGTTTTAATGACGTCTATTTCTGAAGCAGCACGGCTTATCAATAAAGCATCAGAAATTCCAGAGCGCATAGAGAGGCTCTGATTTATCAACCAAGCATATGGTTTTATTCCAGCTCTATTTAGATCATCTTGTAAAGCAGCAGCTTCACGCATTGGCGTAGTTTCTGGCAAAGACACCAGAATTAATTTGGATAACTTTGAGTCTTGCAATGCCATATATGGAGTCCTCAGATGGTCGGCGTTGTTATTGTTTCTCATTATATCACGATGATAGCTGCCTGCAGTATCCAACAACAATAAGGTATGTCCAGTTGGTGCGGTATCGATTACCACAAACTGTCTTTTTGCCAATCTGATGGCTTTTGAAAAAGCATGAAAAACAGCAACTTCTTCAGTACAAGGGGATATTAAATCTTCTAGAATAAGTTTTTTGGCTTCTTCAGAATGTCCTTGCCCTTTACGCATTAGAATCTTATCGGTATACACCTGGGTTTCTACTTTTGGATCGAT
>CALGJW010000474.1 GCA_937930025.1 uncultured Saprospiraceae bacterium
ATCAATCATGAGCAGAGATATGCCCTTAAGTCTTGATCAAACAATCTGGTCATCTGCTAAAGCGATGGGGAAAGAGTTGGCAGGAATTGAAACACTAGCATTTCAAATGGGATTGATTGAGGGATTTGATATGAAAAAGCAAGTCCGAATGTTAAAGGACCTTCTTAAAAATTTTTCAAATTTCAGAAAGAGTCAAAATAACCTTGTTGAATTATATGCTAAAGCAGACCTCGCAACCTTAAACAAAAAAGCTCGGGCGCAAACAGGAGGATTTCGAAAGGAATTACTCTTTAAGCGGAATTTTTCCATGGCTGATCGAATCTTTGAAATGGCTCATGAAAAAACACATTTCTTTGCTGTGGGCGGAGGACATTTGCCGGGGAAAAATGGTTTGATTAGATTATTGAAACTCAAAGGTTTTCAAATACGACCAATTACACTTGAAAAAGAGCAAATCATTAACAAGGAAGCATCGATTTATTAACAACTTTTTTGTCTGTTTCAAACATCTTTTTGGCGCCTCAGACGTTTATAGATTAAGTTATGAAACATTCCTTTCACCCGATATTCTATTTGTTAATTTTCCTGCTTTTAGCCCCGCTTCGGATAACTGGGCAAGATGCTACGATCAGTGGCTATCTTAAAGATGCATCAAGTGGTGAAACTCTTCCTTTTGCCAATGTATACCTGAAAGATGACCCAGGAAAAGGAGCGAGCACCAATACTTACGGATTCTATAGTCTCACATTGCCTAAGGGTACTTATCAATTGGTTTTTTCTTATCTAGGATACAACGATTTAATCAAAGAAATAAACTTAGAAACGGACCAATCATTCTCCGTAGAATTGAGTTCTGGTATTATGCTTGAAGATGTGGTGGTTACAGCAGAGCAAAAGGATGCTAATGTCCAAAGCACCGAAATGGGTACAGTTGAACTTCCGATAGAGGATATTAAATTCTTGCCCGCTTTAATGGGAGAAGTGGATATTCTAAAAACACTGCAATTGCTTCCTGGGGTAATGTCGGCTGGTGAAGGCACCTCCGGATTTTATGTTAGAGGGGGCGGACCAGATCAAAATCTAGTTTTATTAGACGAGGCAGTAGTATACAATTCGGGTCATTTGCTTGGATTTTTTTCCGTCTTCAATGCGGATGCCATCAAAAACACTACGCTAATCAAAGGAAATATGCCGGCTTCCTATGGCGGTCGTGTTAGTTCTGTAGTTGACATTCAAATGAAGGAAGGAAATATGAAGCACTATTCTTTGGAGGGCGGAGTAGGTTTGATTTCTTCTAGATTGACTTTACAAGGACCCATAAAAAGAGACAAATCTTCGTTCATGGTTTCTGCTAGAAGAACTTATGGGTTTGATCTAGCGCAGCCATTTTTAAAAAATACAAACGTCGCCGGAACTAACTATTATTTCTACGATCTAAACACCAAAATTAATTATATATTTTCGGATAAAGACCGACTTTACCTGAGTGGTTATTTTGGTAGAGATGTTTTGGTATACAATTTAAAAACAAGAGATATCTTTTTTAGAATGCCCTATGGAAATGCAACGGGTACGCTAAGATGGAATCATTTGTTTACTTCTAAATTGTTCATGAATGTTTCAGCTATTTATAATGATTATGATTTTTCATTTGAAGGAAGACAATCAGATTTTGGGATAAAAGTATTTTCTGGCGTACGTGATTATAACGCGAAGGTGGATTTTGATTTTTACCCAAATAATAAACATGAACTGAAATTTGGGGTTAACTATAACTATCACCGCCTTCAACCAAATATCGCGAATGCGGTTTCAGGAGATGTTGAATTTTCCAATGACTTGGAAGCGAAATATGCAAATGAAACTGCCGTTTATTTTCAGGATAATTTCAAAGTTAATGATAAACTAACTTTAAATGTTGGATTGAGATATGGGTTTTTCACGCAAATTGGTCCTTACTTAAGTCAACTTTCTGGAAAGTATTATGAAAAAGGAGAACCGGTAATTACCTACCAAGGTTTAGAACCTCGAGCGAGTGCAAAAGTTTCAGTAGGAGAACATTCTTCCCTTAAAGCTGGAATCAGTTACAATAACCAATACCTACATTTAGTAAGCAATTCTGCCAATACTCTTCCTACAGATGTTTGGGTGCCAAGTACCGAGGTAGTGAAGCCACAAAAAGGTATACAATATGGATTAGGTTATTTTCAAAATTTCAAAGACAACACCTTCGAAGCTTCCGCCGAGGTATACTACAAGGATTTAAATAATCAAATTGACTATCGAGAATCTTATGTTCAGAATCCAGCAATTGACGTAGAAAATGATTTTGTTTTCGGAGATGGACGGGCGTATGGTTTGGAATTATTTATCAGAAAAAACAAAGGGAAATTATCTGGTTGGGTAGGGTACACCTTGTCAAGAACGGAAAGAGAATTTGATGAAATAAATGAAGGCGCAATTTATCCAGCCAAGTATGATCGTACACATGATCTTTCGGTTGTTGCCAACTATAAGCTTTCTGAAAAATGGCAGTTCGGTGGAGTCTTTGTATTTGGAACTGGAAATGCATTTACTCCTTTGAGAAGCTTTTACTTAATAGAACAGAATTTTCAACTTCGTTATGGGGATAGAAATTCTGCCCGAATAGATGACTATCACAGACTGGATTTATCAGCTACGCTTACCCCAAAGGGTCGGGATCACGAAGGTTATGCTGGGAGTTGGACCTTTGGGGTTTACAATATGTACAATCGCTTAAATCCATTTTTCATTTACTATACTACAGATACTGAAGAGAATCTTACTTCGGCTACTGGGTCAGCGGTTAAGGTTTCTATTTTCCCAGTTATTCCTTCCGTTACTTGGAATTTTAAATTTAACTGGAAGCAAAAAGAGATTAAATGATTATGGAACATAAAATAAATTTCCAATTCTTTCTATTGATCATCTTTGGCTTGGTCTTACACACAAGTTGTGAAACTGAATTTATTCCAGAAGGAGCTAACTTAGAAACCGAAATAGTTGTTGAAGGATTTATTGAAGCCGGACCGACGGCTGGTTCACCATATCTCTTTTTGACCAAGTCAGTTCCTTTCTTTGATGAATTTGATCCAAATGAAATTGAAAATTTATTTGTGCATGATGCGGAGGTCACAGTTTCCGATGGAACATCCACTAGGGTTTTTCAAGAAGTTTGTTTAGATGATGTGCCTGCTAATTTAAGGCCAATCATCGCCGAAAGATTTGGTTTTGATCCCGATAGCACTTTTGTAAATATTTGCGTTTATATCGATCTTTTAAATTCAATGTTGGGTGTCGAAGGAAATACCTATGATTTAAAAATCAACTTACCAGACGGTCGGGAGTTGACTGCTAGTACAACGATTCCACCCCATATTCCAATCGATTCTCTATGGTTTATTCGACCTTCTGAATTTGCCACAGATACCATCTTGGAATTGCGAGGACGCATTACAGACGTGGCCGATCGCGCAGATTTCTATCGTTATTTTATCAAACCGGCTGTGGCTGCAATTAATAAAAACACCGATATCGAAGTTTACAAAGAAGAAAAAATCAAGCAAGGTAGGAGAGTGCATGGGATTCACTTTTTCTTTAGAGCGAAGGATAAGCAAATGAAGATTCCAATCGAACCGATAAAGGAATCCCCTTCTATCAATTTTTC
>CALGJW010000475.1 GCA_937930025.1 uncultured Saprospiraceae bacterium
GGTGCGGTTTCACGTATCGATGTTGCTGCCGGAACCAGAACCGTTCTAGCTACGCTTCCTGGAGGATCTTATCGAGCTCACGGAGTAGCAAAGGATGCAGCAGGAAATATTTTTGCAACCAACTTCTCAACTGGGATTATATTTAAAATTGATCCATCAAATGTTGTAACTACTTTTTCCTCTGGCCATTCTCAACCCGTTTTCATCGATGATGATTTAAATCCATTTGGAGGATGTGTTGAACAAGACAATTGTCCAGATCTGGCTAATACAGATCAGTTAGACACAGATGGCGATGGAGAAGGAGATGTATGTGATTCCGACGATGACAATGACGGAGTCCTTGACGGCGATGATACTGATCCATTAGATCCTTTCGTATGTGCTGATGCAGATGGCGATGGTTGTGATGACTGTTCTCAAACTGGAGCAGACAACTCTGGAGGAGATGTTGCGAATGATGGACCTGATAATGATGGTGATGGACTTTGTGACGCTGGAGATCCAGACGATGATAACGATGGATGTTTAGATGAAGAAGATGCCAATCCGTTAGTAGCATCCACTGATGCAGATGGCGACGGTGTCAACGAAGATTGCGATATCTGTACTGGTGATGATGCCACAGGTGATACGGACGGCGACGGAACTTGTAATGATCTCGATCCGGATGATGACGGTGATGGTTGTTTGGATATTGATGATCCAAATCCACTTACAGCATCTACTGATACCGACGGTGATGGAGTAGCGGAAGACTGTGATATCTGTACAGGAGATGATGCTTCAGGTGATACTGATGGCGACGGGACTTGTGATGATATTGATACCGATGACGACAACGATGGGGTCTTAGACAGTGATGATTCTGACCCTCTAGATCCTTTTGTATGTACTGATGCAGATGGCGATGGTTGTGACGACTGTTCACAAACTGGAGCTGATAACAGCGGAGGTGATGTAGCCAACGATGGTGCTGACTTCGATGGAGATGGAATTTGCGACTCTGGAGATGCAGACGATGACAACGATGGTTGTTTGGATGTTGATGATCCTAATCCATTAGTAGCTTCTATAGATACAGATGGCGATGGAGTAAGTGAAGATTGTGATTTCTGTACTGGTGATGATGCTTCCGGAGACACTGATGGTGATGGTATTTGCGATGATATCGACGAATGCCCAACTGATCCAGATAATGACATTGACAATGATTTGCTATGTCCGGATGAAGACAATTGTCCAGACATGGCAAATGAGAATCAAAACGATTCTGATTGCGATGGTATTGGCAATGTTTGCGATGTATGTTATGGAGATAATGCATCGGGAGATTCAGATGGCGATGGAATTTGCGACGATATAGACAACTGTTTTACTACGGCCAATTACGATCAAGAAGATGCTGATTGTGATGGAGTTGGTGATACCTGCGATATTTGTGACGGTGGAGATGATACCGTTGACAATAATGGTGATGGTATTCCTGACTGTTCTCAATTGCTTACCATGAATGAATATAGTGATGATTGGAAATGTGGCAACAATAACAATAAAATTAATGTCTGTCATGTCCCTCCTGGAAATCCTGAAAATGCACATACCATTTGCATCAGCTATAATGCGCTAGCCGCTCATTTTAATAATCATGATGGTGACAATGTTGGTCCTTGTTCTTGTGACGAACCAGCGGTATCAAATGTTCCTGATTCAGATGGTGACGGAATCTTTGATGATTGTGATCTCTGTGAAGGAGATGATGCAACAAGCGACTTGGATGGCGACGGAATTTGTAACGACATCGACGAGGATGATGACGGCGATGGACAACCAGATGCAAATGAGATTGCTTGTGGTTCAGATCCATTGGATGCAAATGTGCTTTGTCAAGATTATTGTGATTCTTATGGCCAATCTACAACTTATGAATGGATCGAAAGCATTGCAGTAAATGGGGAAGAAAATGTTTCTGGAAATGACAATGGCTATGGCGATTATTCTAACATAGTTTTTGATGTAAATACCGGAAATGTGAGCCTGAATTTAACTCCTGGATTCTCCGGAAATAGTTACAAGGAATTTTGGTGTGTGGTTATTGATTTCAACCAAGACGGTGACTTCACCGATGCCGGAGAACTTGTTTATTACAATTCTTCAAAGTATCCAATCAATGCCAACTTCAATATTCCAACTACTGCATTGGAAGGACCAACGAGAATGCGTATTTCCATGAGATATGGCGGGTATGCATACTCTTGCGATATATTTAACGAAGGAGAAGTTGAAGATTATATTGTTAATATTTCTTTCTGTGATAACATCACTGATGGAGGTTCAATTGGAAACGACGAATTACTTTGTGACGGACCAGATGACCCTGCTCTAATTACAAGTATTACTGCTGCCAGCGGAGGAACTGGAACCATAGAATATTTATGGTTAATGAATACGACAACTGCTATTCCTCCTTCAAATGGCAACATGAACGGTTGGGTAGAAATTCCAAATAGCAATGCCCCCACTTATGATCCAGGACCGATTACTGAAACCACATGGTATCTAAGATGTGCAAGACGTAATGGTTGTGTAACTTATGATGGAGAATCAAATGTGGTAGAGAAAAGACTACAGACTGCTTGTGCTCCTGATTACTGTACCTCTGCAGGAAATAACACAAACTACGAGTGGATTAAAAAAGTGAAAATGGGAAGTATCAATAATAATTCTGGAAATAATAATGGATACGCCGATTTCACTTCTATGAGTACTACCATGAATTGCGGAGATGTATTAACTATTATTCTGAAGCCAGGATTTAGTGGGAATTCTTACGCAGAACGTTGGAGAGTATGGGTGGATTGGAACCAAGATGGAGACTTTACTGATGTCGGTGAGAAAGAAGTACAAGTTTGGGGTTACGGAACTGTTTACGGACAGGTCAGTGTTCCATATCATGCATTGTCTGGAAATACAAGAATGAGAGTTAGCATGAAGTATGGAAGCTATCCTTCTTCCTGTGAATCATTCTCAGAAGGTGAAGTTGAAGACTACAACATACATGTAATAAATGTTGATGCAGTCAGTAATCCAGGAGGCACTAGAATTGGAATTGCGGTAGAGGAGGAAGAACAAAATCGCGGAGCTGAAATAGCACTTTCAGATTTCGAAGTCTTCCCAAATCCAGCTATTGAAAATGTGACCTTGAACTATCGATCTTCATTTGATTCTAAAGTTATTTTGCAAGTTACTGATGCCTTCGGGAAAACCATGCAGCTTGACAATCTAGAAGTATTGAAAGGTAGAAATCAAGTTTTACTAGATGTAAACGATTATCAAATTGGTTTATACTTTATTCATTTACAAGTAGGCAAGGAAGTTTACACTTCCAAGTTTATTAAGATGGATACTTACTAACAACTTAAAATCCCAATACCTGTTTATTTGTAACCGCCGACTCTTTATAAGGGTCGGCGGTTCTTTTTTGTAAGTAGGGTATAATTGTATTTAAAAAGGTGAAAATATGGTCAAGAACCTACATAAATTACCATTCAGAACATTATTACTACCACTCAGAACATTTAACGCTTAATAATTGTCAACGAGCTATTAAGGACATACATTTGAATATAATAAGTAACGCTATTAACTCAAGACAGAAACTTTAAACCAGGTTGAACTATTTTTATTCAGTTCTTCAATTGGTGCCCAGAAAGAGTGTTGTTTAAATTTCATACGCTCTATTCCTATTATTCTAAACAGTCAAGCACAAAAAAAATATTATGCATCCAGTTTGCTTGGATGTAATCTTGGAGATAACCGAAAATCCATAAAAGAGTAGGTCTGAAATCAAAAAACCAAAATGAATCTGGGAAAAAATTGTTCTTTTCTCTTAACTAGAAAATGAGCTTGAATGGTGAAAAGTGCTGTATTTTACAATTCAAGGACCTTTTTTTTTACAACACTTTGAAACACTTATAAATTATCGACCACTTTTTAGGCTTATTTAAGCAAGCGAAAAATAGTATTTTGAAGTTTGCTTAAACGAATAGTTAGAAACAACTTAAAATCCCAAAACCTGTTTATTTATAACCGCTGATTCGTATGGGGTCGGCGGTTATTTTTTTGTGCCAGCTGATCAGTCAATATTTTAATATTGTCTTAAATATTTTAACGGAAAAAGCACAAGGAATTAATCTTTGGGCTTTTTATTTTTATTGCCACAAAGCTTAATTGTCCCTAGATCAATTAAATAAGGATATATTTTCAATTGATTTCGTGAGTTGTTAAAGAGAATCTCTTAATCCTTAACCCTCAATAATAACTGAGTATTGTCCATGTTGTCCCCAGATCCAACTAAATTTCTAAACTGTACTTTTAGTTCATCTTCGGTCACAGAAAGAATAGTCAAACCACTTAAGATCACCTTTCCGTTTTCTATAATTTCCAAGGTATTTCCGAATGTTGTATACTTCAAATTTTCTACCGGTGTTCCACCTTGTCCAGCAATAGCGCAACTATTATCCGGATTGAAAATAAATTCCCAATTGTTATTCTTCCAATGACCATGTAATTCCTGATCTTCAAATCGGCTACAACCAACCGCTAGCAATACCGAAAAGAGTATAATTAGATTTTTCATAGAACCAAAGTAAACAAATTTAATTTTCCTTGGGTTATCTTTAATCTATGAAAAGAAGGACCTTTAACGAATTGGTAGTGAAAGGATCGCTAATTCCTTTTATTCCTGTCGAAAATGAAACTATGATTAAGAAAAAAGTTCCACTGAAGAAAGGAGATACTATAGGATTGATTACACCCTCTGGAAGAATAGATCAGTCAAGAATAGACAAGGCGAAAAAGAACCTAGAGGCAATTGGCTTTAAAGTTAAATACAGTCAGAATGTTTTAGCGCAAAAAGGATACTTGGCAGGGGAGGATAAGACCAGACTAAATGAAATTCATGCCATGTATGCTGATCCGGAAGTGAAAGGCATCTGGTGTATTCGAGGAGGATATGGTGCCACAAGGATTTTGGATCATTTGGATTTTAATTTAATTAAGAAAAACCCTAAACCACTTTTGGGCTATAGTGATATCACTGCATTGTTAAACAGCATTCACCAAAAGACAAACAGCCCTTGTTTTCATGCCCCGGTTGCGAGCTCCAATTTTTCCCCTTATACAAAGAATAACCTAGCTCCAATTTTTGGAATCAAAAGGCCTATAGAAATTGAACAAGCAAAAGAAAATACAGAAACTGCAGTTAGCAATTCAGATTTCGAATCTTATTTAATTACTTCTGGAAGGGTAGAAGGGAAACTTTGTGGTGGAAACCTGTCCCTATTGGCTGCACTCATGGGGACAAAACACGAAGTAGATACTCGAAATAAAATTGTTTTCATTGAAGATATTGGTGAAGCACCTTATCGCATTGATCGAATGTTAACTCAGTTAATAGCAGCAGGTTTTTTCAATAAAGTAAAAGGCATTGTGTTGGGCGTTTTCCTAGGTTGTGATAAGGAGAAGGAAAACACTTTGAGTTTAAAAGAAGTAATCCTAGATCGAATAAAACCTTTGGGTATTCCAGCCGTCTATGGTTTTTCGTTTGGACACATAGACCATCAATGCACCTTCCCTATTGGAGCCAATGCTATTTTCGATGCAAATAATTTTAAATTGACTTTGACCGAAGATGGTTACTAGTCAATGAATAAAGTACTAAATTAGCGAGATGAAAAAAAGAGACTTCGTTATCCTTGTAGGTTTGGTTCTATGGCTTTGTAACCCAATTCAAAGCCAAGTTAATGCGCCAGATAAAAATTTACCTTATTATGAAATTCCAGCTGCGCCCAATTCTTATTCAGCTTGTGGAGTAGTTGCGAGAATGGTAGACGGTTTAGGCTTTAGGTATTTCTGGGCAACCGAGTCTTTAACAATTGCAGATTTAGAATATAAACCAACGGAATCAGCCAGATCCGCGCAAGAAACGTTGAAGCATATTTACGGATTGTCTAATGTCATTTTGAATACAGTAAATAAAAAAGTAAATAAAACTACGCCGGACAATGATTGGACTGTTGATGAAATGAGATTAGCCACTTTGAATAATTTCATGATGGCATCCAATATTTTGAGAAATTCAAAAGACAAGGAGTTGAAAGAAATGGAAGTTGTATTTCAGCGCGGAGATTCAGAATCTAGGTATCCTTTTTGGAATGCAATCAATGGTCCCATAGAAGATGCTTTATGGCACGTCGGCCAAATTGTATTATTGCGAAGAGCTTCAGGAAATCCTTTTAACGGAGGGGCTAGTGTGTTTACTGGAAAATTGAGGAGTTAATTTTTCTCGATAAGCCAACCATTTTGTGTTAGCCAGCCTATGCATAAATTCGGCCATTGGCTGATATTGGATGTTTCTTTTTTTGCCAAACCATATCCATGGCCACCATTTTGACCACTAAATAATTCAGAACTCAAAATGTTGTTTTCTAAAAGCGCTTGATAGTAACTGAGTGCATTTTTTGCTGGGACTGGGTTGTCATCTGCAGTGGTTACTAGGAAGGCCGGGGGAGTTTTTTCCGAGACTTGTTGCTCAATAGAGTAAAGCTCAACCAATTTTTCCGTAGGGTCCTTACCTAATAAATTCTCTCTAGAATACATATTTGTAAAGCTAGTATCCATTGTAATAACCGGATAGATTAACATAGTGAAATCTGGTCTAACTATTGGGTCAGTATAAAGCGTGGATAAAGTCGCCGCTAAATGTCCACCTGCAGAAAAACCGATGACACCAACTCGACGTGGATCGATGTCCCAAGAATCAGCATTTTCACGAATCACACGCATGGCTTGCATGGCATCTAAGGAGGGCGCTTCCGTAGGATTATCCATCATTCTTGCATCTGGCAATCGATTGAAAATAACTATGGCGGTGATTCCATGCTCATTTAACCATTCGGCGATTTCTTTTCCCTCATGTTGGTAAGCCAAGAATTCATAACCGCCACCTGGGCAAATCAAAATAGCTGCGCCATTTTTTTGTGCTGGAAAGTAAACTTCTAAAGTAGGTTTGGAAATTTGATTTGCAACAGGGACTCCCCATTCCCCAACTTCCCTAATCTCTTTTAAATCAGTAGGAATATATCCGGGTATCTCCTCTTGCCAAACTGGAAGTTTTAAGTCTTGAGCACAAATCGATCCTATGATTACTGTGGAAAGTACTAGCGTCCAAATGAGTCTTGGCATTTCTTTTTTTCTTAAAGATAAAAAGAAATGATACTTTTAATCATGTGGAAAAAAATGCTTGCTCTTCTTGCGTTGATTCTGCCAATAGCATGGTTGTCAATTAAAATTTTTACAATGCTTTCGTCAGTTACTGCATTTTTATTTAATCCTTTAGGGGTGGCTATCGTATTTTGCATGCTAGCAGCAATAATATTTGGCTACTTTCTTTTATTCAAATGGGCTTTC